>CAZISU010000334.1:0-6535 GCA_964541935.1 uncultured Planctomycetaceae bacterium
CGTCTCTACCACCCGATACGTGCCAGGCGCCAGACCGCCTAAACTATAATCGCGCAGCGTGGCGGCCGACGTGTCGGTCTGCGTGGTCCTGCCGGTCGACTGGTAGTTTCCGTTGACGAGTTCGTAGAGCGTGAGCGTGACGTTCCCGATGCCCGCTTCGGTCGTGTGCTGCAACAGGTCCATGTCGTTGTCTTCGAAGACCGTACCGGAAAGCGTGATCGGTTCGGGCTCTTGCTCGAGTTCGTAAAAAGCTCCCGCGGTGCGGATGGGCGTGGGTTCTTCTTGAGGCGGCGTATAGTTATCCGACGGCAAGTTGAGCCCCGAGGCGGCCAGGGCCGTGTCGTAGGCATCATAGAAAATGCTTGTGCCCTTGGCGGTGAAGTAATGGTCGGCCTCGAAGGTCGCCACCAGCCGCGAGCCCT
The DNA here is from genome assembly GCA_964541935.1 of uncultured Planctomycetaceae bacterium. Classification (GTDB taxonomy): domain Bacteria; phylum Planctomycetota; class Planctomycetia; order Pirellulales; family Thermoguttaceae; genus JAFGTN01. The sequence continues at coordinate 423 of CAZISU010000334.1, forward strand.
CGAACTCATTGCCTTCGGCCACGGCGTTGGGGCCGAGGAAGCCCTGCTCGTCGACGTCGATGCTGAAACTGAAGGTGTCTCCGGCCCCGAAGCCCACGAAGCTCAGCGTCAACACGGTGCCGCCATCGTCGACGCTTTGGCTGAAGAACTGTACGCCGGAAGAATCGACGTTCGAGAAGGGCACGTAGCCGAAAGCGCCCTGCTGGGTCGCGTCGATGTCGAAGAAGCAGTCGCCGATGGTCAGCCCGTCGACCATCTTGTCCGTTTCGATGGACAGCTCGGTCAGTTGCGTGCCGGGCATGCCGCCGGCGAAGGTGACTTGGAAGCGATCGCCGTCGCCCAAATCCTCACCCGTGGAGTCTTCGTAATAAACGGCACCGATCTGGATGGGTACAATGTCGACCGCCAGCAGGCGGCGGGGTTCCATCAGCTCAAAACGGCACATCCGCCAAGAGTCGGGCTTGACACCATCGCGCATGCCACGCCGACTCTGCTTGGAACCTCCACCGAACCGTTTGATTTTATTCAGAAGACCCACAAACCACCTCCGTGTGATTGCCCGTCGGACATGCCGTGCCGAGGACTGTAATCTAACTCGTAGGGTGCGTCCGAGACGCACCACAGGGCTCTATTTTCTGGGCGCGTCACTGACGCACCCGACATCTTTACATCTCTTGGTGCGTCTAGGATGCACCCTACATCTCTCTGGCTTACTCTCTCAGCGATTGCCAAGCATTATGCCGCGAAACGCGGCTCTCGCTTTGCTTGGGCGACAGTCGCCAAACGCAAACCGTTGTGTCAAAACCGCCGGAAATCAGGAGCTTTGCTTGCGGTTCCCAGGCCATGCTTGCCACCGAGCCGGTGTGCCCGACAAGGTGGTTTGTCTCGCTGACGTTTTCCGTATCCCAAACGCGAATCACGTTATCGCTGCCGCCCACCGCCAGCCGCTTAGGCCCGCAATAGGCCAGCGAAAACACCTTGCCGGGCCGCGATGTGAGCGACGCCTGTTGACGCCCGTCGGACATGTCCCAAAGCAGAACATGACGGTCGTCGCCGGCCGAGGCCAGTTGCTTGCCGTCGGCCGAATAGGCCAAGGCGTGAACGCGACGTTTGTGACCTTTGAGATCGCGAACTTGTTGCCCGTTAGTCGTGTCCCAGATTCGAATCGTGCCCAAGCGTCCGGCGGCTGCCAGAAAACGTCCGTCGGGCGAGAAACAAATCGCGCGGACATCGCTGTCGGGCGCGGTCAATTCGAATTTCGTCTTGCCGTTGTCTGAGGTCAGAAGACGCACCTTATCGGAAAATCCGGCCGCGGCCAGCAGTCCGCCGTCGGGGCTAAACCTCAGGCAGTGGATCGCATGGTTGGGAACCGGCACGGAAAAAAGCGGCTTTTCGGACGAAATGTTCCAAAACCGAATGCGGCGATCGTTTCCGGCCGATGCCAACAGCAGCCCGTCGGGACTGAAGGTCACGCTACGAACCCAGTCGTCGTGGCCCGTCAGACGACGCACGACTTCGCGATCGGCCACGTTCCAAATCCGCACCAGGTGATCGTCGCCGGCGGTGGCAAGCTGTTTGCCTTGCGGGTCGATGGCGATGGTCGAAACCACCGGCACCTTCTGCGATTGGGCCGGGTCAAGATGGTTGATCTTGGCCAAGTCAATGGTATCAAGCGGTTGCAATTGCGGCACCATTTGGCCCCATGCCGGTAGGGCCGTTGCCAGCGCCACCGCCACGAGCACAAACAAGAAAGAAACCGTCCGCAGTGTTTTTTGTAAGTAGGATCTAGACATAATCACCCCCCCGGGCTGTTTATTACCGTCGTTTCCACGCGCTTTGGCATAATTTCCGCGCGGACTTTGCGTCGCCGGCGCGATTGCCTACTTTCCCATCGGCCAAATCCCACTCCCGACCACATCCGAATTTTCTGTAACTACAGATGATATAAGGGTTAACGGTAATTCCACCTACGTAAGATAGAGTGAGTTTAACGGGCAATTGCTGTATTGGAGCATTGCTGACAGGCTCGGGTGCTCGGGTGCCATGGCCACGCTTGCGTGGCTATGAAGGGTGGCCCTAATCCGTGAGTAGACGAGTAATGAATGGAAAAACTACTCATCCGAGCACAAGATTCCAGTCTTGCCGGCGAATCAACAGACGAGTTGGCAGCCTGTAGAAATAAAAAATGTTCTGCCCGGCCCAAAGCGATTGCATTGCCCCCGGTGTTAATGCTATCTTTTCAGAGTTGCTGGGTGTATCGCCCGCGGCAACGAACGCAGGTTGCCTGTATAGCCTATATTAAAAGAACTGTTGGGGGCGAGCTGAATAGATGAAAAAACATCGCGGAATACTTCGACTGACAACCTTTCTGGCGACGGGCTTGATTTTGGCCATCCTTGCCGGTTCGGCTTGGGTTTACAGTTCGCAGCTTCCCCATCCCGAGAATGCCGACCGTCGCGGGTTGATCCTGTGGATGGTAACTCGCGACCTGGAGCAGGAATCGGTCCATACGCGCGAGGTGCTGGCCCGACGGTTAGACAGCGAATTCATCGACGTTGACTGGGAATCTCTCGGTGGGGAAATGTCTCCGCAGCACCGCCGACAGCTTTGGGCGAACATGCCATTGTTGCTGGAACCCTGGTTCATGGGCAAACTCGAAGGCTATGACAAATGCGATGCGTCCGGGCGGCAGGCGTATGTAGATTCTATTATCGACCGCATGAGCGAGCTTAGCGATATGAATTGCCTGCGTGAAAAGAGTGAGGGACAGTCATCGCCCGAGCTTACGCAGCTTCTGATGGAGAACGTTGAGGTCTGGAAAAAACAGGCCCCGCCCGAGGAAAAGCGGCGTATCGGGCAATTTTTCGCGGCCATACAAACCAGATGGCTGATACGTACCTTGTCCGGCAACTAGCTTTCTTGCCAATTGCGGAACATTTTCAACGGGCTCTTATCGCGGCCTTCTGAGCGGCGGCAGTGGATCGTCTAAGTCCTCGCGATCCGCTGAATGCCACAGCGGTAAACCGTCGTGAACTCTGTCGGCAAGCACTGCGAGCTTATCTTTCGTTCCCGGCATGGCCCCGGTGGCAGTGAATTCCTCCTCCGCCACCTCGGTCGGTTCGAATTCCCACAAGCCCAACTTTATAGCTTCTAAAACGGACCTCGGCACTGTTCAGCTCCTTCCTGATCTAGTTCGATCCAAGCTAGACCCCATCTACCCTCTACCAACTCCATCCAACGGTCCAGTAGTCAATAGTATTGGGATTATACTACGGATTGTCAAGTATTTGTCGCTTTTAACGACAATATCGAAAGTTTTGCCAGAGCCAATGCCCCCCGAAACATACACTCCTTGGCGGTTATTTGATTGGATAATCATGGCTGGTGATTTTACTATTCTTCCCATCTATCCAGGCTTTACCGCGGGGAATATCCTACCGTATTCTTAGGTAATTTTTACAGTTATTCGTTGATGTCGGCCGTTGCTTAGCTCGATTAGAGCGAGAAACGCTTGCCAACCGCGAAAAGCACACGTGAATTCGGGGGTGCAACCAGCCACGCCCGGCGGTAGCGACGATGGGCGGAGGGCTTGATTTTTCATGGAAAATCTTCTCTGCTAATGGGTTACATAACCATCAGCAGTCCTCCCCCCTAACTCAACTGCCGTCAAGAAGAAAGGCAAACCAGCTTCGATGGACAATCATCACGCCAATTCAGGTTCAGGCAAACAGCTAGTTATTGCAATTGCCGTTATCATAGCCGTCTATCTCCTCGCCGCCGCCGTAGGGCTCCCGCAAAAGGGAACAGCCTTGGTCGTGGCCGCCGCTTCACACTCCGCCCACAGCGATGATCACGGCGAGCACAAAGAAGCCCATGACGAGCATAAAGAAGGTCATGGTGAGCACGAAGAACACGCCAGTGAGCATGGAGAAGGCCATGCGGATGAGTCCGCAGCAGACACGACTGCACCCGCCAAGCCGACATACCCGCACCCGCCGCTTTACATGGTGATTCCCTTTGTATTGTTGCTAGGCGCGATTGCCGTCTTGCCACTGTTGCCTTTCACCGAACACTGGTGGGAAAGCAACAAAAACCGTTTCATTGTCGCCGCTGTTTTGGGTGGATTCACTCTGTGCTACTACCTCTGGTTCCACGACTTCCCTATGGAGGCTCACTGGCCGGCACACGACGTGGTTTCGCACAATGCCGATGGCGCCAACACGGGCACCGCCTTCACTGTCCTTGCCAACGCCATTTTGGGCGAATACATCCCCTTCATAATGTTGCTGTTCAGTCTATACACGATCAGTGGCGGAATTCGCTTTGAAGGCGACCTCAAGGCCCACGCCCTCACCAATACGGGCTTTATCGCGGCAGGCGGCCTGCTGGCTAGTTTCATCGGCACCACGGGTGCGGCAATGCTGCTGATCCGGCCGCTGTTGGAAACCAATAAAGAACGAAAACACGTCAAACACACGGTCATATTTTTCATTTTTGTGGTCTGCAACTGCGGCGGCTGTCTGTTGCCCATCGGCGACCCGCCCTTGTTCTTGGGCTACTTGCGAGGCGTGCCGTTTACGTGGACCTTTGTACTTTGGCAGGAGTGGCTGTTTGTCAACTGCGCGCTGATCGCCGTCTATTTCATTTGGGATCACTTCTTCAGTTATCCGAAAGAGACCATGCCGGACATTGTCCGCGACGAGACACAGACAACGCGTCTGAGGTTTTCCGGGCTGTGGCCCAACGCGATTTTGCTTTTGGGCGTGATCTTCTCCGTGGCCCTGCTGGATCCCAGCAAGGCGCTGCCGGGCACCGACTGGCACCCCTGGATGTACATCCGCGAGATCGCGCAACTAGCCTTGATAGGCCTTTCGCTCTTGTTGGGTAGCGCTGTTGTACGTCGTGCCAATAACTTTAACTACCACGCCATTATAGAAGTGGCCGCCCTGTTCTTCGGCATCTTCATCTGCATGCAACCGGCGTTGCAGATCCTGGGCGTACGCGGTCCCACTCTGGGGCTGTCGTCGCCGATGTCGTTCTTCTGGATCACGGGCGGTCTTTCCGCGGTATTGGACAACGCGCCGACCTACGTTGTGTTCTTCGAGACCGCCAAGACGCTGCCTGCCGGCGGCGCGACCCTCGTGGCCGGCGTGGCCGAACCGCTGTTGATAGCCGTCAGCCTGGGTGCCGTTTTCATGGGCGCCATGACTTATATCGGCAACGGACCAAACTTCATGGTCAAGGCCATCGCCGAGAAGTCCGGCATCCGCATGCCCAGCTTCTTTGGATACATGCTCTATAGCTGCTGTATCCTGCTGCCGATCCTTGTCATTACCACGCTTATTTTCCTGTAAACTGAATAGTCGTACAACATCGTGTCACATACCGAAATCACCACCAGCGGGCAGCTAGACGACTTCTGCGGCCGCCTGGCCAAGGCCAAGACAATCGGCTTCGATACCGAGTTTGTCTCCGAGCACACGTATCGTCCGGACCTGTGTCTGGTGCAGGTGGCCACCGAAGACGAGTTGGCTACCATCGACACGGTGGCGGTCGAGGACATTCGCGCATTTTGGGAAGTTCTGGCCGAGCCGGGGCACCGCACGATCGTGCATGCCGCGCGGAGCGAGGTGGAGTTTTCGCTGCTGGCGATCGGCCGGCCGCCGGCCAATCTGATCGACGTGCAAGTAGCCGCTGGGCTGGTGGGTATCGAGTATCCGGCTGGCTACGGTTCGTTGATTTCCAAGGTTCTGGGGGCCAAGACATCCAAGCACGAAACACGCACCGACTGGCGTCGTCGCCCGCTTTCGCAACGTCAGATCGAATACGCCCTGGACGACGTCCGCCATCTGGGCCCTCTTTGCGAAAAGCTTTTGGGGCGGATCGAAGAACTTGGCCGCACGGACTGGCTGGAAGCGGAGATGGAGACGGCGCTTGAGAAAATCCACCACGCCACCACGCACGAACGCTGGCGTCGCGTTTCGGGCAGTTCCAATCTGTCGCGGCGTTGCCTGGCTGTGTTGCGCGAGATGTGGCGTTGGCGTGAGTCGGAAGCCAAAAGCCTCGACCGTCCGGCCCGCCGCGTGCTGCGCGACGACCTGATGGTCGAACTG
>CAZISU010000335.1:0-6530 GCA_964541935.1 uncultured Planctomycetaceae bacterium
CCGTCGGGGCTGGACTGTTCGTCGCTACGGATGCCGTCGAGCCACTCGCTGGCGTTGTCGACGGCCGCTTTGTATTGTTTGACCTTGGGCTGCACCGACGTTTCCAGCGAAAGAATCAGGGCCTTGTTCTTCAACTGGCAGAAGGCGGCCGGCTCGTCGACCTGCGCCAGAAGCTCGTCGAAAATCTGCAAGGCCTTTTTGTGATTGCCCAACTCCTTGTAGCAGCGGCCTTCCCACATCCGCCCATACAAACCGCCCAGCCAGGTGCCGTATTTTTCGTACAGATCCTTGTATTTCTTCGCGGCCTCGGCCAGCAGGGCTTTACGTTCCTTGCTATCGGCCGCATAGGTCATGGCCGTTTCGAAAACCACCGTGCCCAGGAACAGACGCGACTGCACCAGGTCGGCCCGCGCTCGCGAACGGGCTTCGATTTCCTTGACCTTCTTGCGGTCGATCAGCCCGGCCGGCATCTTTTTGAGCAACTCGCTGTAGTGTTTCTCGGCCTTGACGAAAACCGCCTTGGCTTCGCCGTAGAGCTTTCGCGCGTCGGCCAACAGTTGTTTCTTTTCGTCGGCCGTTTTAGAAGCACGCTCCGACTCGTCGACCAACATGCGTCCCCGCTCGACCAGCACGTTGGCCAGTTGCGTGGTTGCGCTAGAGGATAGATCGTGATTGGGATTGGCGGCCAGGAATTTTTCTAGACGGGCCCGTGCCGCATCGAGTTGCTTGGCTCGTTCGGTGGTAGAACGAATCGTCCGCGCCCCGACCACCAAGGTCACGCCGGCCTTGTAGTCGATGACTTGCTTGAACTCGGGCGGGCACAGCGGACTGCTTTGCATCTGTTCGAGATAGGCCATGGCCATATCGCTCAGACCGCGATCTTGCAGCCCTTGCAGAAAAGCCTCGGCCGGTTCGGCGGCGGTTGCCGGACGTCCGCTTGCGAATATACATAAAGTCACCACAACCATGGCCGATAGCCAAAGTGCGGGTCTAAGAAACCTCATTCTCGATCCTTCCTCTATCTTGGGATTGAGAGGGACATGTCGAGCTTGTTCCTGGCAACTCAACATTCCAACCATCTTATTATAAAGTGGCCCTGCTGAAATACCCAGAGACAACTAACCCCTAAAAGCAATATTCTTGCCCGAAGAACAATCTCCTCCGTTTTTATCCCACCTCGCGCCACAGCCCAGCAGTAATGAACCCTGCGATAATGGGTATATGTCCCACCATGCCGGGCCGCATATCTCAACTTGTCTCCCCGACGATCGTTATGATGGCAAAAATCGGAAAAAATAGCAAAGGTGGAACTAATGTTTGGCTCGGCCGCTTGAACGCGTCATGCAAACGAACATTGAAAGCACCCATCGAAGTCAAAATGTTTAGCCCGGTCGCTCGCGACCGGCGAGCAACGGGTGGCTTCTGATCCATACAAAGAATGAGACCACCAACGACCGCCCAAGACCCTCAAACCGTTGCACCCCCGCGACTGACTTGTTATGATCGGTGTCATTGAGGGGGCGTTGTTACGCAGATGTCCGCCCCCATTGTCTATTTGAAGCTGTGTTATAAATCACGAGTTACCTGGAGGGAGAACATCCAATGCGTTGGCGCTATACTGTACTTGCTCTTCTCTTAATCGTTTGCGTTACCGCGGCCTTACACGCCGAAGAAAAGAACGTTGATTCCCCGGACAACTTTATAAAAGTCTGGGTCGCTACCTTCAACAAGAATGCTCCTGAAAAGCTCTCGGCATTCTACGACCGCTCGAAAGAGACAGAGGTTATCGTCTCTTCCGGAGTTCGTCTTCAAGGTTACAAAGCGGTTCAGGAAGCATACACAGACGATCAAAAACACGCTCGATTCTACGACTCCAAAGCGAAACAAATTGGATCGAGAATTCTCGGCAACACGGCGCTAGTCACATTCGAGCACATGTTCAAGATTCGATCCTTGACCGATGATTCTCACTGGCAAGTTCACATTCGTACTACGTCTGTCCTGCATCGTGTAGAAAACGAATGGAAAATCGTCCTTGAGCATTCATCCTCGATACGCGGAATTGAACGGACGACTCGAATTGAGGACTGAACACCTGCCAGCATTCCTAGTAACCTTAGGCCGTAATGTGACCCGGCAATGGATTCCGGCTCACGACCCGATCTACGTGCCTTGAGAAATTCTGAATTTCATGAAAATTCCCCTTTGGCCAAAACAAAACTGGCTTCGTGTGGCAATTCTACTTTTGGCTGTTGTGCTTGTGCCCTATGTTTTCAGCAGGCTCACGAGCCCGTGGCGTTGCCTGTCGATCCACACCACCAACGACATTTCTTCATCGAAATTGTCAGAGTCGGGATCACCACTTCGCATCGCCTGCTACAACATTGCTCATGGGCGTGGTCTAGCAGAGTCAAATTGGGACGGTGGCAACAGTGCAGAACGAATCCAGCGACTCGATCAAATTGCCGAAGTACTCCGCGAGATTGATGCTGATGTTGTAGTTCTGAACGAAGTAGATTTTGACTCTAGCTGGAGTTACTCGGTTAATCAGGCCCGGTATTTGGCCCAGAAGGCGGGCTACACTTACTGGGCTGAACAACGAAACTTGGACTTCCGCATCCTCGCCTGGAAGTGGCGATTCGGAAACGCGGTCTTGTCGAAATATCCCATATCTGATGGTCAGGTTGTCGATCTGCCCGGCTATTCAAGCTGGGAAACCGTCTTGGCCGGAAAGAAACGTGGTCTCGTCTGCGACATCACTCTGGGAGATCGGGAACTGCGCATATTCGGGGCCCATCTTTCGCACCGCAGCGAATCACTACGCGTGAAATCGGCCGAGGTATTTTTGGATATTGCCACCGAGAGCAGCCAGCCGACAATCGTTGCGGGCGACCTGAATTCAACCCCGCCGGGTTTTCCCGAATCTGTGAGCGATTCAAGGGGCAACAATGCTATTGTAACACTTGACGACTCGGGTTGCTTTCAACGCAAGCCGATAGCAACGCCGACGACGAATCATGGTCTGACATATCGTTCTGACGATCCAAGTAGTGTCATCGACTGGATTCTGATTCCACATGAGTGGCGATTTTCGCAATACAACGTGAAAGCGTCGGAATTATCAGATCATCGTCCCGTGTACGCCGATGTCGCAAGAGGCATGTCAGGTTCGCACTTGTGAGATGAACCTGAAAAACGATGTAGCAATTCACTTCGACGCTGGTAAAAGGATCTTCGCCCCGCCGGCGGGGCGAAGGTTCACCGTACAGACCAATCATCTAGCGGCGAATGCTGACGGCGGCGAATCTAGCAGTGTCGAGTGTGATGCCCACGCTCACTCATCACACAGGCTTGCATGGACGATTTTTTAGCATCCAGAAAGTGCCGATGGCCAGCAGGACTAGGGTGGTTGGTTCGGGGACGGTTGCGTTTGCATCGACAGTGGATTGCCAGTTGGCAGCCAGCAGAGTGGCATCGGCTTCGTCTACGACTCCGTCGTCGTTGAAATCGCCCATGGCCCAGGTGGCGGCGGCCGTTTGCCAATTATTCGCCAGAATGATGGCATCCTGGTCATCGACTCGACCGTCGGCGTTGGCGTCGCCGGGGATCAACTCGGTTGGAATTAGTTTACCAGGGTTGTTGTACAGGTAGATTGCGTCTTCGTCGGAAACAGACCAGTTGTAGATTTGCAGATCGTCCAGCCAGCCTTTGAAATCGCGCTCTAAGTCGGCGCGGTTGCCGAGGTAAAGGTTGCTCGAGAGGCCTTCGAAGTCGGTTCCGGAAAGTCTCTGCAGCAGTTGCCCGTTGACGTACCAGCTTTGCCGGCCGTATCCATCTACGGTGACAACGTGGTGGTGCCAGGTGTCGTTGGGCCAGGATGTCGAGTTGGTGCCGTCGGGGCCCAGTTGTCCGAACTGTACTTCGCTGATCCATCCGTTGAAAGTGCTGTTGTCGCCGGCCGGGTATCGCCGCAAGAATAAATTGGTGACCTCGCTGGAATCGCTGATGAAGTATCCTGCAGAACCGTCGGTGTGAGTTTTCGACCAGAAGGCGATGGTAAAAGGCCCCTCGCCGAGGGCCGCTTTGTCAATCGAGATAGCGTCATTGTTGCCATCGAAATATACGGCGCCGCTGCCGTGGAAGGCCCCAGCGGCGGTCTGTACGGTGGCGTTGCCGACGGTAGAACCGTTGAGAAGACCGGTGTCTTCGTTGAGGTTTGTATCGAAACTCCAGCGATAGGCTATCCGCTGGCGGGGCTCGGGCTCGGTGATTACTGTGTTGGGCATGAGTTGTTGCAGGTCGGGCAGATCGTATTTTTCCAAGGCACCGGGAACGATGTGGCCTAATTGGTTTTTGCTGAGCGGGTGTGCAACAACGTCGTCGATCCAACTGGTGATGGCGGGATTATTCAATTCGACGTGGGTGAAACGCGTATCTAAGGCGGCGGCATGCATGGCCACCGTAGCGGCCGCGCCCACGCCTACGAGGTTTATCTGCTGGGTATCGACATCGCTGCGTTGCAAGAGGATGTCCAGCGAGGCCAAGACCTCTTCGACACGGCGTCCGACCAAACTGCGACCGTTGTACATTGCCTGCATGGCGGTACGGAACTCGTCATTATCGTATGCCGACTGCGGGTCTTTTGTTTCGCCGTATCCGCAAAGATCGAGGCTGAGAACTATTTGGCCGTTGTTGACCAGTTGTTCGACGGCCCCGCCCACGGCGGCCGAAGATGCTTTGCCGGCGGCGTCGATGTAGATCGTGGCCGACGTTTGGCCGACGACCTGGTCTGGAATGAACAGCAGGCCGGGCAGGGGTATTTCGTCGTCGCGCTGGACGGTGAGTTTCTCGATGCGGTAGCCGTCGCGGTCAATGATGCCTTGGTTGGTTTTCGAGGGCGCAGCAGGAGTGCCATCTATCCCGAGAAGTTGGCGTATCTCGGTGCGGCAGTCTTGCGGGGTGTTTTCATTCCAAAATGCTGCGCGTGCGGTGGCCGTTTGTTGGGCGTATGCGAGGTTCAAGTCGGGCACAATTACTTCGTTGGCGTAGTCCAACCTGACCTGGCCGGTTTGCGTGCAACGCAAGGCGGCGTCCGTCTGTGTTTGAAGGTTGGCGGGTTCGACGACTGGTGAAGGGTCGTTTAGCAGCCACTGTTTCATCCATTGCACGGCCGCCTCGCGTCGCGGCTGGCTCCAGCCGTGTGGGTCATCGTAGGAAAATAGGTCCACGGCGTCCGCTGCGCCCAGCACGTTGTAGACGGCCTGGGCGTCGGCATAGGTTTGTTGCGTGCCGGCGAAGGGGAAAAAGTCTTGTTCGGCCGCCAAAATCCGCGTGGGTTTGGGGGCACGCATGGTGATGAAGTCGGCGTGGTCGAGTAGGTTCTTGCCCTGATTGGGAAAGTGCTGCTCGCAGTCTTGCGGACCGATGGTGTTGAGGATATGTTCGGTGTCGGTGATAAAACAGGATGGCGCGGCCACGTCGATGCGATCGTCGAAGGCCATCATCCAAGCGGTTTGTGTGCCGCCGCCCGAGTTGCCGGACATGCCGATCAGTTCGCCGTTGACTTCGGGGCGGCTGATGAGGTAGTCGAGACTGCGGACGGCGTCCCAGATCTCGTACGTGGCGGCGGTCATGCCCAATGCTCGGGCTCCGATACCCTGCAGGGTGTGCGCGGTGGTTGATTTAGTGGAACTGTAGATTTGCAGGCGCTCGCCTTGGCTGATGGGATCGAAGATCAAGGCGGCCATGCCGTTTTTGGCCATTAGTATCGACGCTTTTTGGTACCCCTCATAGGCCTTGCCGTTGTTGGAATGGCCGCAGGGGATCAAGACGCCGGGCACTGGTCCGGAGACGTCGGTGGGCAGATAGAGGTTTGCCGTGACATGGTGTCCGGGGCGGCTTTCGTAGATGATTTTCTCGATCTTGTAGTTTTCTCCCGGCACGTTGATCGTTCCGGTGACCTGTGGATTAAGGGGTGTTTTTTCGTCGGGAAGGTGGCCTACCATTTTAGCGAAATCGGCGCGCATTTGCGTCTGGCGTTGCGTGAGGGCCTGGGGCGAGGCCAGCGAGTCGGCGTGGGCCTGGTCGCGGAGAACGTCGAGTTGTCCGAATTCGGTGAGAAGGTCGTTCCAAAGCAGTTGGTCCGCACCGCTGCCGAGCACGGTGTAATCGTCGGCCCGCGCGGCAAACGAAACGCAAAGCAAGAGAACGAGTAAGAGCGACAAAAAACAGCGTGTTGTGCGAATCATGAGGTAATCATCTGTTGTGAAACACATCCGTCAGCCCGGCCGTTGCCGACCGGGTCTGACAGACTTGATTGTGAATATTTACAATTTATAGCGACGGCGTCGCGATGCGAAGACCACAAACAGGCCGCCGACGAGCAGCGTCAAGACGCAGGGCTCGGGTACGGCGTCCATAATCGTATCGCCGGGATTATTGAAGAGAAACTCGGCGTCTTGTTGTGACACGGCCCAGTTGTAGATCTGCAAGTCATCGATGAGGCCGGCGTAGTCGCGTCCCATATCGGC
>CAZISU010000336.1:0-6505 GCA_964541935.1 uncultured Planctomycetaceae bacterium
TAGATCCGCCTGGTGAGATCTGGATAGGTTGTTCGGTTGAAAAGCCAATTTCCATATCGCGAATCGCATAATTCACAGTGCCAGTAGGATCTGTGAAGCCAACGTTGGCTTCAGCAGCGCCGGCAGTGCCTCCGACGCCTGGAGCTAAGTCTACTGGGCCATTCTCATCCATGTTATCAAAAACAACATTTGCATCGATGAACTTGATACTGACTGGTTGGCCGAGGTTGTCATAGGTAACAATAGCTTCTATGTTTCCCGTGAGATTAACATTGTCGGAAGTGGGTTGTTGTGCCTGGAGATCTTGGCCAAAAACAACGCCATCGACAGTGAATCTTGATGTATTGATTAATGGGAAAGTAACCGTATCCTGTTGTGAAACTGTAACCGAAGGCAAGCTGACCTGCGATTCGTTGACCGTGCCGGTGACGACCTGCGGGCTGCCGGTTTCGGTCGACATGCGCGAGAGATCCTCGTAGCTGAGCGAGAAGACCTGGTCGCCGGAGGCGGTTGCATCGAATGTGACGTAACCGAGGCGAACGTAGTTGCCGTTGACGCCGTTGCCGGCCTCGACGGTTCCGCCGCCGAAGTTGTTGACAAGTCCTTGGGTGTTTAGTATGTCGCCTGAGGGTACGGTCGACAAAGCTCCTTCGTGGTGCGTCGATACACCTTGTCCGAGGGATTGATCGAAGCCAATATCGAACGAGCCGCCGATCAGGCCCGTGCTAATCGGGCCGCCGGTAACCGTATCGTCGAGGGTATCCTTCATCCAGATCTCGACCACGTAACTGCTGCCCACGCCCACGCTGGTGAGCGAATCGGGCAGGGTGGCCGCGCTGGTTTCACCGACCGGCGTGGCCGTGTCGCGGACGACGAACTGGACGTCGACCGTGGTTTCGGGCACAACCGTGACGACGAACTGGTCGGAGACCGAGTTTTGGGCACCGCCGGTTTCGGTTGCCGTGACCTCGATTGTGGCCGGTGTGCGGTCCATGCCGGATTCGTAGCTGGCGTAGGTGATCGAAAGGGTCGAGCCCGTGATGTTGACCTGTACCAGATCGGTGTTGCTGCTGGTGGCGACATACGTCAGTGGCCCGTCGTCGGTGAATACGGTCGACAGGTTGTAGGTGATCGGTTGTGACTCGGTGTCGTTGATGGTGCGGTCGGCAATCGGATTGAGGACCTGCGGATCGGTGCTTGTAGACGCGCCGGTTACGGTCACGGTAACCGTGGCATGCGATGTTTCGGAGCCGTCGGAGATAGTGTAGTGGAAGGTGTCCGTAAGTTGGGCTCCGGCCGAGAGTGCCTGTGCGGCTGCCCAGCCACTCGGGTCGTAGGTTACGGTGCCGTCGCCGTTGTCGGTTACTGCGCCGTTGGTGGCGGCAGTGTCGATGTCGGTTACGTCAAGCGAGGCGCCGGTGTCGGGATCGGTGTCGTTGGCGAGCAGATTGATATCGACGGTGCCGTTGTTGAGCGTTCCGTCGCTGTCGTCGTTGGCAGTGGGCCCGTCGTTCACGCCGGTGACGGTGATGGTAACCGTGGCTGTATCACTTCCGCCTTCGCCGTCGGAGACGGTGTAGCTGAAGGTGTCCGTAAGCTGGATTCCGGCTGCGAGTGCTTCATAAGCGGCTACGCCGGTGGGATCGTATGTCCAGGCACCCGTGTTGAGGTTGATGGAGACATTCCCCACGGGGGCCGTACCGGTGAGTGTGTACTGGTGCGTGTCGTTGCTGTCGGGATCGTCGACGAGCCCGGACAGCTCGCCGCTGGTCGTCGCATTGGCGTCGACCCCGCCGATGCCGTTAGTGGCGACCGGGGCGTCGTTCAGGCCGGTGACGGTGATCGTGATCGTGTTTTGCGTAGTTCCGCCATTTTGACAGTGTAGGTGAAGGTGTCGTCGACCGTCTCGCCATCGCCCAGGGCGATCAAATTGTCCGCGGCGCTGGGATCGTACGTCCAGGCACCCGTGGAGGGATTGACGCTTACGGCGGCGCCTTCCGCGCTAATTGCAGATATCGCACCGTAGACGAGCGTATCGTTGGTGTCGGTCTCGTTAACCAAGCTGATGAGCGAACCACTGGTGGAAGTGATGGCATTGACGTCGTCGCCGGTGCCGGCACCCGCGCTGGGTACGTCGTTCACGCCGGTCACAGTGATGGTGACCTGTGCCGTGGCCGTCGCGCCGGTGTCGTCTTGGACCGTGTACTCGAAGACGCCCTGTACCTCCTCGCCAGCGGATAGCGTTTGGTAAATCGCCGTGGGATCGTAGCTGAACGAACCGTCGGAGGCTACCGTGGGCGGGAAGTTGGCGAGGTCGCCAGAAACGAACGTTACGTTGGTGACAGTCAGCGTGTCGCCCGTGTCAGGATCATCGTCGTTGTCCAAGACGTTTTCGCTGAGAACCGCGTCTTCGGTGACGCCGTAGTCGTCGTTGACCGGTTCGGGATCCTGATTTCCGACAACGTTAAGTGTAACGGTGGCCGTGTCGCTGATATTGCCGTCGGAAATCGTATAGGTGAAGGTTTCGGGTCCATTATAATGGGTGCCCGAGGGCGTATAGGTCAGCGACTTGCCGTCTACGGCGATCGTTACCTGGCCGTCGAGGCCCGCACCGTCGACCGCGGTGATGGTTAAATCGTCGCCGTCGACATCGGAATCGTTGTCCAGTACGTCGAGCACGGTGTCTTGATCGTCCGAGACTTCGGTCGAGCCGGTCAGCGGATCGTCGTTGGCCACCGGGGCGTCGTTGACCGGCGTGACGTCGATGTTGGCCGTGATCGAGATCGTCTGCTCATTAGCGTCGATGTTGGCAACGTCGGTTACGTCGAAGGTGACCGAGGCCGGACCGTTGTGGTTCTCGGCGGGCGTGAACGTGACTGTGTGTTCGGCTTCTTTAAGCACGGCCGAACCGTCCGATACGCCGGTAATCGCGAAGGAGTATCCGCTGAAGTCGCCGGCGGGGGCTTCGGCGTCGCTGAAGTAATCCCATAAGTCGAAGGTGACCGCGGTTTCCTCGGGCGTACTGACGGCCGACACCACGAGAGCTTCGGGAGCGTCGTTTACGCCGATGACGTCCACAGTGACCGTGGCCGTGGCGACCGAAACATTGCCGTCGGTGTCGCGAACTTCGTAGGTAAAGGTCTGTGTGATCGTATCGCCGTCGAGCAGTTGCGAGATCGTATCAACGCCGCTGGGGTCGAACTCGATCTTGTTGTCGACGATAGTAAGCGAGCCCTGGAAGCCGGCCTCGGGCACAATCGAATCGACAATCTCAAGCGTGGCGGTCTGGCCCGCATCGGCGTCGGTGTCGTTTGCCAAAACGTCGATGGTCGTGACCGCGTCGGCGGCGGCATTGACGTTGTCGTCGTTTTCGGCCACGGGCGCGTCTTGAGTGTTCGCAACCGTGAAGTTGAGAGTGAACGACTCGGTGATGGTAGCGGCCGTGTCGTCGCCCGTGTCCTCTACGTCGACGGTAATCGATGCGGTGCCTGCATAATCTGCCGTGGGTGTGAAGTGGACCGTATAGCCGTCGCCGTCGAGAACTGCGGTGCCGTTGGTGGCGCTTACATTACTGAAGATGAGATCGGCGTCGGCCGTTTCGACATCGGCGAACTGTTCCCGCAGATTGATGTCCCAGGCCGTGTCTTCGTCGCCATCGATTGGCGGAGCAGTCGGGTCAACAACGGGAGCGTCGTTGATGGGCGTGACGTTCAAATCGACCGTGAATCCCTCCGTGGCTGGAGCTCCGGCGCCCGTGCCGTCTCCGTCGCCAGTGTCGGTGACTTCGAAGTCGAAGGAGGCCGGGCCGTTGTAGTCGGCGGTCGGCGTAAATTCGACTGTATAGTCGTTGATCCAGGCGAGGGTGCCGCCCTGGGGATTGCTTGTGATGAATGTCAGATCGTCGTCGGCCGTCTCGATGTCTGCAACCCGCAGACGCAGGTCGATCTCGACCGAGCCGTCCTCGGCCACGTCGATTGTGCCGATAGCCTCAGCCTCTGGCACGTCGTTGACGGCTGTAACCGTAATCGGAACGTTGATATCTGCTACCGTCTGCTTGTTGGCGTCGTCTACGGCCGTGTCGGTCACGCTGAAGGTTATCGAGGCATCGCTGCCGTTGTAGTTTTCGCTGGGCGTGAAGGTAACCGTGTGGTTGTCGTCGAAGCTGAAGCTGCCGTTGGACACGCCGGTGACGGTAAACACAAAGCCCGTGAAGTCGTTGCTGGGCGTCTCGACGTCGCTGATGAGCGTCCACAGGTCGATGTCGACCGAGGTATCTTCGGCGGTGCTGATGTCAGAGGCGACCTGCTGGGGCGCGTCGTTCACGCCTGTAATTGTCAGCGTGACTTCGGCCGTGTCGGTGAGGGCCGGGTTGGCAGAGTCCTGCACCGTGTAGGTGAACGTCTGCACCAGATCTTCGCCGTCTTTAAGCTCTGCGATGGCTTGTGAACCGGCCGGGTCGAAGACGATCTTGCCGTCGACGACGGAAAGCGTGCCCTCGAATCCGACGGGCGTGTCAATGCTATCGATGGAGAGCACGTCGCCCGTGTCTACATCGTCGTCGTTGTCCAAAACGTCGATTTCGGTAGTCACGTCGGCGTTGCCCATGGCCGTGTCGTCGTCGGCAACCGGGGCGTCGTTGACCGATGCGACGTTGAAGAAGAGAATAAAGTTACGGGTGATCGCGGGCGATGAGCCTTCGGCAGTGTCGGTTGCCCAGAAAGTGAAGGAGGCAAGACCGTAAGCATCCGCGGCCGGCGTAAATTCGACCTCGTACTCGTTTCCGCCCGGGTTGCTAATCAGCTCGAGCGTGCCCATGGCGTTGCTGACAGTCGTGGCCGCTCCGCCGGGCGTGGCGGGATCTTCCAGACTGAAAGTCAGATCGTCGTCAGCCGTTTCCAGATCGGAAACCCGCGTGCGCAGATCGAGCATTACCGAAGAATCTTCGTTGACCGGAACGGAAGCCACGTCTTCGATCTGCGGGGCGTCGTTGACGGGGGTTACGTCGACGTCGAGTGTAAACGTTTCGGTTATCGGATCATCAGTACCTTCGCCGGTATCAGTCACGTTGAACTCGAACGATCCGGTGCCATTGAAGTTAGCGCTGGGAGTGAAGGAGACCGTGTGGCCGTCTGCGGCTAAAACAGCCGTACCGTCGGTGTCGCCTACAATAGCGAAGACGAGATCGGCATCGGCGGTGACATTGTCGCTGACGTGATTGTGCAGATCGATGGTGACGACTGTGTCCTCAGCGGTGGTTGCCGGGGTGGCATCGTCCAGAACCGGAGCGTCGTTGACAGGGGTGATTGTGACGCCGAGCGTCCAGGTTTCCGATTTGGGATCTGCCGTTCCATCGCCGGTGTCGGTTACCTTGAAGGTAAAGTCGGCCGACCCGGTGTAATCGGCGTCAGGTGTAAAGTGGACGGTGTAACCGTCGACGGTGTCTAGAACAGCTGAGCCGCCTATTGCGCCGAGGATCTCGAAGACAAGATCGTCGTCGAGAGTTTCCTCATCACTGACGCGGGTGCGAAGGTCGATGTCCACGACAACATCCTCGTCGGTAACGGCCGCTGTGCCATCTTCGAGTTCCGGCGCGTCGTTGTCCGGCGTGACCTCGATTACAACCGTCATTTCAACGGTTTTGGCGACTGCCGAGCCGTCGCCCTGGTCGGTTACGTCGAACTCGAAAGCGGCCGGCCCCATATAATTGGCAGTGGGCGTAAAGCGAGCCGTATGCCCGTCGGGGAGCAAGCCGACTGTGCCATTTTGCGGGTTTTTCACCACGAATGAAAGATCTTCATCGGCCGTTTCCGTGTCGTTGACTCTGGTTTGAAGATCGATATCGATATAGGTGTCTTCCACGACATCGATAACGTCGGTATTCTCAGCCACCGGCGCGTCGTTGAAGGGGGTGATTTCTACATCGATTATGAACGCAACGGTTTTCGGATCGGCCGTACCTTCGCCCGTGTCGGTTACACTGAAGGTGAAGGAGCCGGGGCTGTTGGAGGCATTGCCCGGCGTGAAGTGTAGTGTATGTCCATCGGCGTCCATGACGGCGGTGCCGCCAGTTGTGGCAGTAACGCTGAATGCGAGATCGTCGTCGTCGGTTTCGGTATCGCTGACCAGAGTGCGAAGGTCGACGTCCAGGACTGTCTCTTCATCGGTGCTAAGCTGCTGCAAGCCGTCTTCGAGTTCTGGCACGTCGTTGACCGGGGTAACCTCGATCGTGAAGACCATGCTGGCGGTTTCGCTGTCCGCGTCGGTCGCGTCGAACTTGAACTCGGCCGGCCCTTGATAGTCCAGTGTGGGCGTAAAGCGGACCGTGTGTCCGTCGGCAAGCAACTCGACGATACCATTGACCGGGTCCTTGACGGTAAAGACGAGATCGTCATCGGCGGTTTCCTCATCGGAAACGTAGCTGTGTAAATCAATGTCGGTAACCGTGTCTTCCTCGATATCGATAGTTAGAGACACGTCCGCGGCGGGCAGATCGTTGACCGGCGTG
>CAZISU010000337.1:0-6500 GCA_964541935.1 uncultured Planctomycetaceae bacterium
ATCTTCGACGCGGACCACGATGGTCAGTTCTTCACCCGGTACGGCCAAATCGGTGACGTCGAATTCGAAAGGCACGTAGCCGCCCCGGTGTCGGCCCAGCGGCTTGTTGTTAACCCAAACGCGGGCGTCCCAATCCACGGCTCCAAATCGTAGCCAGATGTGTTTGGCGGCGAAAGTCTTGGGCACGACGACGCTGCGACGATACCAGCCGATGTTTTTGTCGGCGATCTGCTCCGCATGGTCCTGGCCGGAAAGGTGTTTATGCACGGCGGCGTCGGCAACGCCCGAAAGCGGGCTCTCCCAACAGAAGGGCACGGTTATTTTGCGGTCGAAATGCGGCGCGGAATTTGGTCCGGCTTCCGCAGACTGCCAATTTTCGTCGAGGCCGTGGTCTTGCGGGTCGAAGCGGAATTGCCAGGTGCCGTTGAGATTCAGCCAATCATCGCGGCGGAAATCCGGGCGGGGATGCTCGGGCCGGGGATGTTCTGGCCTGGGCTGGGCTGGGGGCTGCTGGGATTGGGGCTGCTGGGCTAAAGCGGAGGTAGCAAGCAGTACCACAAACGCGTACATAAAACAGATCGCGGTCCTCAAAATGCTTCTCCAGTGTCGTGGGCGTAAATCGCGATTTGCTTTCTACCCCTTCGTACTCGCTCCAAAAACAGAAAACTACCCCCGCAAACGTACCTGCCAGGTGGGAATTCATCAACTCCTTTTCTTACCCCCTTTGCCCCCTGAGAGCACAGAATGGGGCTAATGGCAATAGGTTTAAGCGTATATCCGCCAAAAGCAGGCAGACTGGGGGGGTGCGAGCCCGGCAAGACCGACTTCCTCAAGCCACGTGTATCGTTCCTTGGACTCCGTCTTCAGACACGATCTTCCCATCGCGAAGTCTCAATGTCCGCCTGGCGCGATCGGCTGCCTTTGGATCGTGGGTTACCATCACGATCGTGCGGCCCTCTTCGTTGAACTCCTCAAAGAAGCGGATGACTTGATCGGCCGTCTCGGGATCGAGGTTGCCGGTTGGCTCATCGGCGAGTATTACGGCCGGATTGTTGGCCAACATTCGCGCCAGAGCAACGCGCTGCTGTTGGCCCACGCTCAACTCCGACGGCTTGTGGTCCATACGGTCGCCGAGCCCCACTCGCTCCAAGAGAGCGGTCGCCCTCTCTGCTTGGGTCTTGTCATCGGCCCCGGCCAAGTAGAGTGGGATCTGGACGTTTTCCAGTGCCGTCAGGTAGGGCACGAGATTGAACGTCTGAAAAACGAAGCCGATGTTCTCCTTCCGCAGTCGAGCACGACCGTCGGAGGTCAAGTCGTAGATTGACTTTTCATTCAGTAGCACGCGGCCGCACGAGGGGGAGAGCATCCCGCCGAGCATCAGCAAGAGCGTGCTTTTGCCGCTTCCGCTGGGCCCAACGACGGACACGAAGTCCCCTTTGGTGATATGAATTGTTGCATCGTCCAGGGCTTTCACCACTTGGCCGCGATGCCGATAGCTCTTACTGACTTCTTTCATTCTCAACATGAATCAGACCTCTTGGAAAGTGGCGACGGGATCGAGTCGGGCGGCGCGGCGGGCGGGGAAGTAGCTGGCCACCAATGCGATCCCGGTGGAAATGCCTACGGCCCACAGCGCGAGCACGGGCATGGGAAGAACAGGCACTCCGGCGAGTTTCGGACCGAGCGTGACGGCCAATACCGTGCCGATCACAAAGCCGCCGATTCCGCCCACGAGTCCTACCAACAGAGCCTTGGCCAGAAATATTCGCAGAACCAAGCCGGACTCGGCGCCCAAGGCCATCAGCGTGCCGATCTCGCGACGCCGCTCAAACACGTTGGCATACATATAGTTGGCAATGCCGGCTCCGCCCACCACCACGATAATAGCCAGGAATATCACCGACAAACGTCCCATCATGTGGTTGACGTTTTGCTGCGTTGCAACGACTTGCTTCACGGTTACGACCTTGGCGTCGGGTAGCAGCTTGTTGACATTGCCGACCAGCCCCGCGGAAATCTCCTCGCAGCAGCCGACGATCTCGATGCAATTCACCACTGGGCCCTTGCCCGAGAGACGTTGTACTGTGTGCAGGTGCGCGAAGATACGGGAATCGTCGACCGTGCCCGTCTCGGGCAACACGGCAATTACGGAAAAGGACTCACCCAGAAGATCAATAGAGTCGCCTTCCTTGAGTCCCTGCGAGGACGCCACATCGGGCCCTATCAGAATCTCGTGGCTGTCCAAATCCTTGATAACTCGCTTCCGCACCAGGGTTCTCTTGTCCTCCGGCTCGGGTTCGTCACCCATGTCAACGGCACCGCAACCGATTGGCCGCGAGAAGATGCCCGCCCCGCCCCAGGCCGCCTTGGCTTGGAACTCGCTCTTGGGGAGTATTCCCGTCAGCGCGAATTGCTTCTCCTGAAGATCCACGGGAACACATAATTTCGGAGATAGATTATCCACGCCCTGGATTTCGGACATAGTCAGCCGCATGACGTACTCTTCCGGGATCGTCTCATCGTGCATGTCGGCCGAGTAGTAGTCTTGCAGTGTCGTCGATTTGGGCAACACCAAGACGTTGGCCCCCAGGGAGTCCATCTCCCGTGCTACGGCCTTCTCGGAGTAATAGGTGACATTCTTGATGGCCACCACAGTAGTGATTCCAAGAAAGATGGCCAAAAAACAGGTAAGCATCTGGCTCTTGCGCTCAAATAGCTCACGCCAGACTAGAGTTCGTAGTTTCATCAAAACATCTCCTATTTCTTTGATCCACAGCCGCCCGGTCCACACTTGCCGCCCGCGCATGGCCCCGAACTTGCCGAGGCAATCTTGGCCAAGATCTGCTCCTTGGTCACGGGCCCAGCAAACGTGGCAAGCGGCTGGCCTGATGGGGCCAAGACCACGGTTACCGCCTGCGAGGTTCTTGGATCAACCTTTAGATCTTTGAGCAGAGTAGCCTCCGCCTGATTCGCGGGGTCGACTGTCACGATCTCGGTTGATTTGGCGAATCTCTTGTCCGCCTTAAAGCTGTTGGCGCCGTTCAATGCGTCTTGGCTAAATTGGGTCTTCTGATTTTGAACACACAACAAGACCAACTTACGGCCCTGCAAAGCCTTCATGATTTGAGCCGTGGCGGGGCTTACAAAGGCTTCGGCAAGTTTCTTTTCGTCGAATTTGAGCGGACAACCTTTGGTCACGGCCCCGTTGGGAGCAATCGCCACAACCAACGGCATGGGAGCGCGGCTGACGCCGTATTTGTCCACCACTGGCTTCTCATCCGCGTTGGTGATCTGAATCGCGATAGAATCGGCCGACTTGGCCCATTTCTGCATCGCCGATTGGAATACGCCGTGCATCGCGTCGGTTTGCTTGTCTTTTTCCTTCCAGAAAAAGAAGAATAGGTACTTGCCTTCCTTCGCCGCCGCATTGATGGCAGCCATGCCTTTGCCTTGTTCCTTGCCGGGTGTGGCGGCGGATGCCGCCCTGACGCCCTGGTTGGTTTGAGCTATCGCTTGGCGCGATGTCGCCATGAGCAGGCCGCACGCGACAACCACCAAAATAACCGTGAACACGAGTTCTCTCTTATACATTTTCTTTTTCCTTTTGCTTGTTTTCCACGCTTGCCAAGTCACCTTGGCACAAGTCGCCGCAACTTCCCAGTTCGTTCAAGGCTTGCACGTCTTGGACCGCCAACGGCACTTCTCGGCCCAACACCTTGATGCATTCAAAAAGCTGCTCATGCAGCGGTCCCTGCGGTTCGGCCAGCGAGTAGTACATCCAGGTAGCGTCCCTGCGGTCGCTGACAAAACCGGCGCTGCGGAGGTGCGCCAAGTGACGCGAGACTTTCGACTGTCCCAATCCCAGCACCTCCACAATCTGGCAGACGCAAAGTTCACGTTGCTGGAGTAGATTGAGAATTCGTAGCCTGGTTTCGTCCCCTAATGCCCTAAACATCTGCGTAGTCTGTAGCATGGAGTTCTCATCCAATATCATGCGTGTAATCAACAAAAAGGCTGCCGAACGGTATTTAATCCGTACATCCGGATGTACAGATATATATATCGACACTCCCCGGAGATTGCAATACCTTATTAGGGCCGCCCCCTTGCACCACTGCTAAAGGCTGTAAATCGTTCTGTGCTAGCCCGTAGCGGCTTAGAATCTGATAGACATGGGGCACCGCAGGCAGAGGGAATTGAAAACAGAAAGCGGTCGAAACTCATGATTGAAAGCATTACCAAAAAACTCTCTTTCCTGGATCGATACCTCACGCTCTGGATTTTCCTGGCCATGGCGGTGGGCGTTGGAGCCGGATATCTGCTTCCTGGGGTGGAATCATTCATAAACCGCTTCCAGGTCGGCACGACGAATATCCCCATTGCGTTTGGCCTGATCCTGATGATGTATCCGCCGCTGGCCAAGGTCAAGTACGAGGAGTTGGGCGATGTGTTCCGTAACTGGAAAGTGCTTACGCTGTCGCTCGTGCAAAACTGGGTCGTCGGACCGATTTTGATGTTCTTCCTGGCGATTTTATTTCTACATAACTACCCCGAGTATATGGTGGGCCTGATCATGATCGGGCTGGCCCGCTGCATCGCCATGGTTATCGTCTGGAACGACCTGGCCAAAGGCGACACGGAGTACGCCGCCGGCCTAGTGGCGTTCAATAGCATTTTTCAGGTGCTCTTCTACAGTGTGTACGCCTACGTTTTCATCACGGTGCTGCCTCCGTTGTTTGGACTCCGTGGAAATGTCGTAGAAGTCGGCATGGGGCAAATCGCCGAGAGCGTATTCATTTATCTTGGCATTCCCTTCATCGCCGGTATGATCACCCGTTTCATTTTATTGAAGGTCAAGGGCAAGACATGGTACGAGACGCAGTTCATTCCGAAGATCAGTCCCATCACGCTGGTTGCGCTGCTGTTCACGATCCTGGTGATGTTCAGCCTCAAGGGCAACCTGATCGTGCAAATTCCACTGGATGTTGTGCGTATTGCGATTCCGTTGCTCATTTACTTTGTGGTGATGTTCCTGGTGAGCTTCTACATGGGCCGTAAAGCGGGAGCCGACTACCCGAAAACGGCAACTCTGGCCTTCACTGCCGCGAGCAATAACTTCGAGCTGGCCATTGCGGTCGCTATTGCCGTCTTCGGCATCAATTCCGGTGTAGCCTTCGCGGCTGTGATCGGCCCGTTGGTCGAAGTGCCCGTCTTGATCGGGCTGGTCAACGTTGCTCTCTACTTCCAAAGACGCTATTTCGTTGCCCCCGAGGCTTGAATTTGAGAATAATCGTGGAATCTGAGAAAAATTGAAAGGAGGGCTTGACTCTCGGCCGCGGATCTACGATACTATCTCTATCGACATGATTTAGAAGGACTCCGACTGTGCAACTTTCCCAGAAATGCCAATACGCGTTACGTGCGATATTTGAAGTCGCCAAGCTATCTGGACAGGGTCCGGTCAAGATTGATGCCATAGCAAAGGCCCAGGCGATACCGCCACGGTTTCTGGCAGCCATACTTAACCAACTTAAGCATGGAGGTTTTGTTCAGTCGCGACGCGGGTCGGATGGCGGATATTTCCTTGCTCGATCGGCGGAAAGCCTTAGCGTTGGCGAGATTATCCGTTTTATCGAAGGCCCCATGGGACCGGTGATATGTGTAAGTAATGAGGATAATGGCTCGTGCCCCTTACTGGGTAAATGCGTCTTCATGTCCATGTGGAAAGAAGCGCAACAGGCCATGGATAATGTCTACGACAACACAACCTTTCAGGATCTGGTGGAGCGCGAAGCTCAGATGGCGGAGCAAGATCGCCAACCAGCTTCGATGTACTGTATTTAGAAAGAACGTTGGCAGGTGTAGCTAGCGGGAAGTGGGCAAATTACATTTTTTTGCAATCCATCTCTACCTCAGCGATCTACATGATATTGTAAGATCGGGAAATAAGGCGGTGTAAACATGCTCGGGAATGCTGACTCGCAATGGAGAACATTGGCAAAGGCAACTTCCTGGCGACTAGTCGCCGTCACCATCACGACGTCGATCGCCTGGTGGCTTACCGGAGAGACGGCCTTTGCGGCCACAATCGGGGCAATTGATGCGGTCTTTAAATTTGGAAGTTATTACCTGCACGAACGCGTGTGGGGACAAATAGATTTTGGCAAGGCACAACAGCCTTGTGTCCCACTTTATTCTCCCGAAAGGAGCATTCAACATGACGTTAAGGAATTTTATTCAAGAGGATGTGCGCAAATTAGTCGACGGGCTTAACTTCGCCGAGAAGGTGGAGCGGTCTCTTCAGCTTATCCAGCAAGCGTACGAGGAATACGGCGACCGACTCGTGGTGGCCAACAGCCTTGGCAAGGATTCGTGTGTAGTCTGGGACTTGGCAAAGCGAGTCAGCCCCAGCATTCGCGGATTCATTGTTACCACGCGATTTAAGCCGATCGAAACCAAGCAATTTATGAATAAGATTGTGGGCCGTTACCCGGAATTGA
>CAZISU010000338.1:0-6488 GCA_964541935.1 uncultured Planctomycetaceae bacterium
ATACTATCAAGCCGAGGACGAAAACCGGAAAGTAATTTCTGTACGAGTTCTAAGTCTCTAAGGCTTTCCGGCTCCAGGTCAATTCTGCAACGCAATTTCGGCCCGGGAACCACCTATGGCGACGGATCCGTGGTCAGCGCCCGAATGATACTCGACGATTTGGGCGGGCAAGGTGAGTTTTTCTTCAGCCATGACCAGGAGGGGCTGCTAACGCCCGCCGGCATTGTTGCTATTGCTGGTGGAAATTTCTTCACCTTTGGTTTCGAAAATGGTGTGCTTGCTACTCCTAACGGGTCCGACTCGGGCGTAGCGGTCCTGACAAATGTCGATTACCTTCTCGAACTTGTGTTGGATCTGCCAAACCAGAGCTTCGAGTCCTTTGTGACAAATCTCACCGACGATGGCCCGCGTACAAGTCTGGGAACTGTCGGTTTCGGGCTAGGCGCGGGAGACGTAGTCGAAGCAGCCGACAACAGCAACAGCGGTATTGTTCTTATCACTCGCGCCAATGCCGTTGCTATTTTCGACGAACTCGGCGTAACCGTTCCGGAACCAACGGCCTTGGCGGCTCTTGCCGGTTTGCTAATTGGTGCTTTGGTCTTCCGTCGGCGATGGTAGTTAATAAGCAATAACAATCGTATTCTCGATTGTTCTATCGGAACAGAGAAGCTTGGCATTTATTGAAACGCTTTGAAAAAGTTTTCTTTTCGAGATCTTTCTTTCTGAAAAAAGGAGCGAGCAATGAAACTATCTCGCGTAACTGCTCTCGTTTGCATGGTGCTGCTGGGCCTTTTGGCGGGAACAACGTATGCCGCAATGGTAGACTTTGAAACGCCGACCTACGCGGCCGGATTCACTGTTATCGGCGTGGATGGATGGGAGGAATTCATCGGCGCTTCCACAACTGTAAATCCAGACACCTGGATCGGCGATAGCCGCGTGCTCGAGGGCTCACAGTCGATGCGAATGGATGGTGCTCGGTCAATCGTTACCAGGCCATTCGACGCTGGGCCCATCGGCTACGATACGGGGACAATTGTGAAAACACGGATGTTGGTCGACAACACGGCCGACGCAATGGGCGAATTCTACTTCAGCCATGAAATAGATCCAGGCGGTAGTAGTACTCCTGCCGGCATTATTGGAGCCGTGGGTGGAAATTTCCAACTCTTCGGTTATAGCTCACCCGGCGTCGCGGGCAGTATTGACACCGGTATAGCATTCTCGGCGGATACGGATTATCTGCTCGAGATCGAACTGGATCTAGACACTCAGTCGTTTAATGCTTTTGCGACCGATATGACGTCGGGAGGTGCGCGGACAAGTTTGGGCTCGGCTCCGCTTGCGCTCGCCGGTCATTTGCTTCCTGGTGACTATGCAACCAGCGGCTTTGCGCTGATATCGAGAGTTGCCCCTGTGATCTACGACGAGATGGATGTGGATGTTGTTATTCCCCCGGATCCCGATCCTGTACAGCCGGGTACAGTTGGTTTCGAATTGCCGACCTATACGGCCGGAAGCGGAGTTGTTGGCTTGGACGGTTGGACAGATTTTCTCGGAGCCACCACGGTTGTAACACCCGATGGAAGCGGAAGCGGAGATATCCGCGTGCTGGAAGGTTCGCAGTCGCTAAGGCTCTCCGGTGCAAGATCCATTCTGCAACGCAATTTCGGCCCGGGTTCCGCGTACGACGATGGATCTGTGGTCAGTGCCAGAATGATGCTCGACGGCCCGGACGGCGGCCATGGTGAGTTTTTCTTTAGCCATGACCAAGTGGGGCTGCTAACACCCGCCGGTATCGTTGCTATTGCGGGGGAAAATTTCTTCACCTTTGGTTTCGAAAATGGTGTGCTTGCTACTCCTAACGGGTCCGACTCGGGCGTAGCGGTCCTGACAAATGTCGATTACCTTCTCGAACTTGTGTTGGATCTGCCAAACCAGAGCTTCGAGTCCTTTGTGACAAATCTCACCGACGATGGCCCGCGTACAAGTCTGGGAATTGTTGGTTTCGGGCTAGGCGAGGAAGACGTAGTCGAAGCAGCCGACAACAGCAACAGCGGTTTTGTGGTTATTACACGCAACGATGCCGTGGCCATTTTCGACGAGTTGGCCATTTCTACAGTGGCAACACCGGATCTGCCCGGTGACGCCAACGGCGACGGCGTGGTCGACAATGACGACGCCGCGACCCTGGCCGCTAACTGGCAAACCGCAACGGGCGCTAGCTGGAGTCAAGGTGACTTCAACGGCGACGGAGCAGTCGATGATATCGACGCCACGATTCTGGCCACGAATTGGCAACCGGGCGGTAGCGCGTCTGTTCCCGAACCGACGGCGATTGTTGCGTTGCTCGGATTGCTGATCGGCATTATGGTTGTACGTAGGCGTTAAATATAGAAGATCACGTAGGGTGCGTGTGCAAGCACGCACCCTACGATGGTGAGGAGAATTTATGATCGAGCGAATAGCCGGGCCAGTTATTGCAATATGTTTTACTCTCGTATGCGTTCTTGATGCTGCATCGTGCCTGGGCGAGGAAACCTACTACGAGTGGGTGAATGTGACCAACAGCGCGGCCTACGCTCCTCGCGACGGGGCCGGGGCGCTGGTATACAATGACAAGATGTGGCTCATAGGCGGTTGGAACCCGGCGGACGCAGCCTACTTTCCGTGGGACTGTAGCAATGACGTCTGGAGTTCGACCGACGGTGCGAACTGGACGATGGTGAAACCCCAAACCTTTAGGCCAGACGAATTCGACTCGGCTAACGATTGGGAAGGCCGCCACACGGCCGGTTATGTCGTCCATCAGGACAAGATGTGGATAGTCGGCGGTGATCCATTGCAAGGACACTATCAGCCCGACGTCTGGAACTCGTCCGATGGCGCAAACTGGACGCACGTTAACAATGGCAGTCCCACGCCCTGGGGGCAACGCTGCTTGCAGCACACCACGGCTTTCGACGGCAAGATATGGGTCATGGGCGGGCAAACCGTACCTCAATACGTGCCGGGTGATGAGCATTTCTACAACGATGTCTGGAACTCGACCGACGGGGTCAATTGGACGCAAGTTACCACCGAAGGGCCCATGTGGGAGCCTCGCGGCCAGATTGGCGGCAATGTGGTGTTTAACGGCCGCATGTGGATCCTGGGTGGCGGAACCTACAACACGCCCGGCTCACCGACACGCAACTACTACAACGACGTATGGAGTTCGGCCGATGGAGTGCATTGGGATAAGCACCTCGACAATGCTCCTTGGGCCTCGCGACAATATCACGAAGTGGCCGTCTACGACGGGAAAATGTGGGTTATGGAGGGCTGGGACGGCACCAGCAACCGTCGCGACGTCTGGTATTCGGATGATGGCGTAAATTGGACCGAAGTGCCCAACACGCCCTGGAATCCGCGTCACGCTGCCAGTGTTTACACATATGACAACGCCCTGTGGATGGTGGCCGGAAATAATATGGAACGCGACGTTTGGAAATTGGTTCCCGGCGATCCGCCCGTTCCACTGCCGGCCGGCACGGTTAACTTCGAATCGCCACGCTACACAACCGGAAGCGACGTTGTCGGACACGACGGCTGGAGCGATTACCTTGGCGCAACGACCAGCGTTACGCCCGACGCGGCTGGGAGCAATGATATGCGTGTGCTCGAAGGTTCTCAATCGCTAAGACTCGGCGGTTCAAGGTCGATCATTCAGCGGAATTTCGGCCAGGGGACCGTCTTCGACCACGGCACGACATTAAGCGTTAGGATGATGCTCAGCGGCCCCGTCGGCGGACAGGGCGAGTTCCACTTCAGCCACAATCAATCAAATCTGGCGACTCCCGCCGGTATCGTTGCAAAAGCAGGCGGAAACTTCTTCGTCTTCGGTTTCAAAAATGGGGGACTGGAAACGGGCGACGGATCCGACACGGGTGTTGCGGTCGTTGCGGATGTCGATTACCTTCTCGAACTCGTATTGGATTTGTCTAACCAAAGTTTCGAATCGTATGTAACCAATCTCACAGACGATGGTCCGCGCACGAGCCTGGGAGTCTATAACTTCGCCTTGAATGGCGGCGATTCCGTCGATGCGGCGGACGTCATAGATAGCGGCTATGTGCTTATCACTCGTTCCAGTGCCGTGGGGATATTCGACGAGTTGAAAGTAATGCCGTTGTCCGTGCCTTACATTCAAGGCGATGCTAACGGCGACGGTGTGGTTGACGACGATGACGCCGCGATCCTGGCCGCCAATTGGCAAACAATTTCCGGGGCTACCTGGTTCGATGGAGATTTTAACGGCGACGGTAAAGTCGACGACGCTGATGCCTCGCTTTTGGCCACCAATTGGCAAGAAACGAGCGGAGTAAATGCGACTGTTCCCGAGCCAACCTTGGCAGTATCCTTGTTCGGATTGTTGCTTGGATATGCAGCCGTCCGTAGAATAAACAATGGTGCGTCGCGGACGCATCACATCACTTCTAATGTGAAATAAATAAACATTGCATAAAAGGAACAATGTGATGAAAAAAAGTGACAAAGGCTTTACGCTGGTTGAATTACTAGTGGTGATTGCGATTATCGGCATCCTCATCGCGCTTCTGCTTCCCGCTGTTCAGGCAGCCCGCGAAGCAGCCCGACGGACGCAGTGTTCGAATAATATGAAACAACTAGGTTTGGCCGCGCACGGGGCTTATGATGCCAAACGCGTCTTGCCACCGTTGTGCGCTCCGGATACCAGTTCACCCATGAGCCCTTCCTATTCCGGACCATACCGAGGTATAAAAGGAGCGACCGTGTTTTTCTGGCTTTTGCCTTATCTGGAGTCGACAAGCGTTTTCGATCAAGGTAAAAGCGACGGCGAGGTCCGCACGGGATACGACCACCCCGTTAACGGGCCGATTTATGGGATTTGCCAGGAGCCTATTCCTGCTTACCTGTGTCCTTCCGATCCCACCGGCTCGGCGAGCAGTGGCCGGGCCGCCGCTCGCTTTGGCGGGGCCCACTGCTGGGCCGTGTCCTGCTACGGAGCGAACTATCTGGTGTTCGGCGATCCTAATGCGGCGGATGCCGTATTGCGTCTGCAAGGCACGGCAACTATTGACCGTTCCTTCCCGGACGGCACGTCGAAAACTATTCTTTTTGCCGAACGTTATCCGAGTTGCGGAAAACTCGGAAACCCCATGAACGACAATTCGGCAACCGCATACAATTTTTCGAATTTATGGACCGATTCCAGTAGCGGATTCCGTCCGGCGTTTGGCATCAACAGCGAATGGCAAATACCCTCGGCGAAAGGGTATCGCCGCTGCAAGATGTTTCAGGAAACTCCGCACCCGACCAATTCTTGCGACAACGGATCTGCACAGACTCCGCATCCCGGGGCAATGAACGTCACCATGGGAGACGGCAGCGTGCGGTCGCTTAGCACGTCGATGGACTCTTACAACTGGGCATTGGCCTGTGATCCGCAAGATGGTCAGGTACTTCCGGAAGATTGGCAGCAGTAATCACAAAAGGAACTGGGCTTATGAAAGACCATGTATTTGGTATATTGCGAATTCTGTCGGTTGCCGTTTGTATTTGTACGGTTATGATACTCGCGTCCGGCTGTTACAGAAAACCGACCTACACTCCCCCCGACATTTATCCGGTTAAGGGAAAGGTCGTTTCATCCTCCGGCCGAATCCCGGTGCGGGCGGTGATTCAATTCACAACTCCCGACGGCATGCAGACCGCGCAGGGTACTATTGCGGAGGACGGGAGTTTCACGCTTAAAACACTTTTTCACGAAGAGTGGCTTCAAGGTGCCGTGGAAGGTCCCAAAGCGGTTCAAATCATGATGCCCCTGGGAGCGAATCCACAGGTGCTGATGATTGCAGAGCAATTTACGGTTGAACCCAAGGAAAACAATTTCACGGTCAAGTTGAAATGAACGGAAAAGAGAAACGATTAAAAGCGGAAACGCTTCAAGAGAAAGAGAGTGCGTTAATGAGTGGTAATACGGTTTCTAACCGAACCCGGCTTCGAACGAGCGGTCGACATAGAAAGATTTTTCTCGACGAAGCTTATATCAATACCGAAATCAATCTCTCCAGCCGTCCCGCGGATGGCAACGAGATGAAATATTTACAGCAGGTGCTCGCCAGCGGTAACCTCTCCGCGCTGATGGGCGGGAAAGTTACGCCGCTTTTCGAGAAAGCGTTTTCCAACCTGTTGGGTTCCAAGCATTCGGTGGCAATGAATACCTGCATGAGCGCTTTGCACTCAGCCGTGATCGCGGCGGGCGCGGGCGCGGGCACCGAAGTGATTTGCGATTCGGTGTACATATTCGGCTCCATGGCCGTCCTATACAACAACGCCATTCCGATTTTTGTAGACGTCGATGCAACGACCCATAACATGGACCCCAACAAGATCGAGGCGGCGATTACCGAACGTACCAAGGCGATTATCGTCACGCACGCCTGGGGGTTGCCGGCCGAAATGGA
>CAZISU010000339.1:0-6483 GCA_964541935.1 uncultured Planctomycetaceae bacterium
CATCGCTACACTATATATATACAATTTTCCTGCGATCTTGTAACATTCCTTCGTCTGTCGCAACGATAACGGCTTTCTAGAGTCAGAAAGTTTCTGGGGAAAATTTAGCCCATCATCGGCAATTTATCAGCAGAACTCATCAAAAACACTATGCGTTAAAAATCGTTTTGGTTAGACTGCTCACAGCGCCATCGACAAGGGAAGCAAAAAAGAATGAAAGATCTCGGGGTGCCTCATAACAAGCTAAAAGATATCGAAAGGCGATTGGATGAAGACTATGAATCATGCTTTCCATCGTCTGGGAGCTGGGAAAAAGTAGCCGCCCACTTGTTGCTTGCATACGATTTTGCTGCGAGGACAACCGATTCACACACAGTTGATCGACTAAAATATGATCTGATGCATGTCCTAAGATGGGGACATGATGCGTCTTCCCAGCCATTCCGTGCTTTACCTGATAATCTTGACCAACAGCTATTCGAATCATGTCGATCGATTCTTAATCGTGGCAATGAGTATGCGAAAATATGCGGTGCATTCATCTCATGCCATCAGGGGTTGACTGAAGTCAAGAATATCCGGAATCAATTCATTGAATTTTCAGGTAATTCTTCGTGGAGTGCATATGATGCTCTAGACAACCAACTCGCTTTTCGAAATCAGACGATTCCTTCATTGGAAAGCGGAGAAAACCTTCATAGAATTATTACGGATCTCTCTCAAGAGTTTGAAACACTGAGCTCCGCCGAAATGATGGACTGGTTTCCCGATTTCGGAACTAGTCGCAATCTTATATCAACAGCAAACCGTTACTTAAAAGAAGGACGATCTCTTCCTGATTCTTGGAAATTCGAAAACATCCCCATCTTCAAAATACAGGAATTTTGGAAGGCTTTCTTGATTCTGGGATTAATCCACTTGGGTGTAGCATTGCGTCTAACTGGAGAAAGACATGTTGGATTCGTTCAACTCTTAGTTAAACAAAAGGATGCCTTGATTAATTGGATTGCTGGTTGTGTAGGCATCAAAGAAAAAATTGTTAGCCGACTCCTCGAACTCCATATATACAACCGCTCTGACAGAGTCCCCGATATTGCATTGACTCCTTTTGTTCACTTAAAGGACAATTATTTTGCCACGAGCCCTTGGATGTTGATTAGTTCTAACTTTGAAAGGAATTTATGCGCACATCTTGCCAGGAAGTATCCCAAAAATTATTCCGAAGCAAGCAACGCATTAGCACCACATATGGCTGGCGAACTCGTTGAGCTTTTTAGACAGGCCGGATTTAAGGCTACAAGTTCAGTTAAGTATGATCGTAACGGAACCATTGGGGACATCGATTTGCTTGTTTGGTCATCGCGTGAAAAGTACGTACTGGCTGCGGAGCTGAAGTGGGTCATCCCGCCGAGTGATTTTATGGAAGTGTTAAATCGGGGTGAAAGCACGTGCAAAGATTCCATAGACAGGCAATTGCCTAAGTACAGAAAACTGCTTTCAGAAAACGCAGGTGGGTTTATTGCCAATGCATTTAATCTAAAAAACAAGCCGGAGATTATTGGTTGGGATATTGGAATAGTAATACGTGAGTTTGTTGGCACATCCAGAATCGATCATGAACAATATTTCCTTCTTCAAGAAAAACTACTGCGAGAAAAGCTTCGTACATGCAAATCTCTTCAAGAATTATGCCTTTGGGCTAAGAATAGGCTTTACTTGCCTCGCTTAGGACATGATTATCAGATGTTCCCAGTTGAAGTAATTTCACCGTCTGGGATAAAAGTTAAATTCTGGGAGTGTGGGGTGAGGGTAGAGCCTCATCATCGCGTAGAGAAGACGGCTGTCGTAGACTAGACCGCAATAATCATTCAGCAAACACGCGGGTCTAGACAACCGACACCCTCGTCAAAAAGTTCTACTGGTGTCCAATCGCCCCGGTACATTGCGTGTTTAAAAGCAAATCCTCATTTTTTGCGATAACGAGGTTTTGCCATCCCCTTGCGCCAGAATGCTGTGCCGGTACGCGAGTATATGCCGGTAAAAATGCGATTTACAGGGTTAGAGCCTATAAAACAAGGGGTTTTCGTTATGCTAGTACGCGAGTACCGAAAAAGAGAACAAAGGTTTACCGCGAAGTTAAAACGATCATCTCTATACCTATATATTACTGTTATTGTAATATATTCAATAATAATACGTAAATACTCGCAACGTGTTTGTGCTTGTTTTGCGTACTCGCGTACTCGCAAGCCGCAAACCCCTATATTTCTAGGGTTTAACCCTGTAAATGCCGAATTTACTCGCATGTACTCGCGTACTCGCATAACAATCACTCCCTTTCGAGTTTCGACGAATCAGGCAAAACGGTCTGCTCAGGCGTCTTGCTGTTAAGTATCCATATCGCGGGCTCCCGACCTTTTGTTTTCTTTATCAATTTAATGCAGCCGTGTTCGGCCAATGCACGCAGCCACTTCACTACAGCGGAATCACTTGTCTTCAAATCCGCCTTCTTAGCATCTGCCGTCGAGAATTTTCTTCCAGAAAACTTCGCCTTTAATAGTCCATAAAACTTCGCGGGCGAAGCCGGTATCCCCAAGCTTTCTCCCAGAGGTTGCACTAGGATCGACTTGGCGATTTCATAATCACCGACCGTAGCAACCAGCCGGCCCCTGCTGTCCTTCTCGCGTTGGAACTGGTGCAACAGTGTTACGACTTCGATCACACACAGAATTTGGTTGGCTACCCGACGAGCCTTTACCTGCTTTGCAGGAATATCTTTAACCAACTCCTTTGCAAAAGGAATCACAACAGGGCATGTATTAAGAATATTCTGGAATTCCCGATGCTTTTCTATAATGGCTGCGGTATCAATCGGCTGCGTGTCGGACATATATCGGCTGGCCGATTTCTCAAGAATGTCCTTAGTGTGTTTTTCAGATTCGTCGGTCTTCAGCAGCAAATCACGATTCAGATCTTCGCCAAAAATCCTATCCGGTTTTAGTGTTGTCGTTTCCACATAGGCAATGGGACCGCGAACTTCATATAGTTTGCTTGTAAATTTTCCATCTACCTTTTCAGGCATAAGTTTCGAGATTTTACCCTCACTTTTTAATTGCCTCAGAGCCGCTGTTGCATCGGCACCATCATCGTCGTTCCTGTGGCTTCGCTCACCTCCAATAACAAACTTATGTGCCAAACTCCCGTAATGGTAAAGTGCTTGGGGTGTCATGCGTGTCGCGTTCAATACGTCTTCGGGAGGGAACAGCGGATAGATTTTATCAACTGCAATACTTTTCCCAGAAGAACTTGGGCCTTGCACAATAGCCGACAATGGGCGGGGGCACAGCCGAGAAGTACCCACGATATAAAGAGATTTAATCAGGTTGCACTCGCCAACAAGCCCCAAGGCATGGCAGTCATCTACAATGCGATCCATAAGGTTCTTATCACGGGCCATCGCTATTGCCGGATCACTCCCCACCATAACTCTGCCCACGAAACGAGCAAGCTTTTTCAACCCCTCTTCGTTAGGTTTTTCTGGGGGAAGTTCTTGGCCCATATCGTGGTCAACTTTGTGGCCTAAGTGTACAAGGTATTCGTCAAACTTCTCTTCGGTCAATTTATTCAACCGAGAGCCGAGTCTTCGAACCGCACTTTCATGTTTGCGAATCTCAGATTGCGACCGTTTCTTTTTAGCATGGCCGTTTTTGCTCGGTTTTTCGAGCATAGAATTTTTCGGTATAATAGGCATCTAGTGTTTACCTTTTACCCGTCGCAATGCTCCGACAAGCAGCGGCGGGTTTTTTTGTATCAAAATTTTAGTTAGTCGCAGCGCCAGCCAGACCGCGAGTCCGACCACCTCGTTGGTGTTGCAAACGGTTTTCAATATTCGCAACTTCTTCCTTCACCGCTGTGTAGATGGCCAGCAGATTTCCGCAATCATCAGGCCTAGGACCGTCCAAGACTACAACCCCATTCATCACCAGCATAAGGCGGGTCAGTCCGCGGTCGAATTGCTCCAACA
The DNA here is from genome assembly GCA_964541935.1 of uncultured Planctomycetaceae bacterium. Taxonomy (GTDB): domain Bacteria; phylum Planctomycetota; class Planctomycetia; order Pirellulales; family Thermoguttaceae; genus JAFGTN01. The sequence goes on from CAZISU010000339.1 coordinate 4,025, forward strand.
GATCTTCTTCAGACATTGCTCCAATGGCTTCGACTACCACGCCCGCATAACTCAAAGCACAACCTCGGGCAGACTTGCGAAGATCCACAGCGAGAGCAATTCCAACGGCTTGCATCAGAGTAAACCGCCGATAGTCACCTGTTCCTTCGCCGCCCTCTACGGGCACGATAAGGCCCTTCCTGCACCAATCGTCTAACATGTTCGCTCTAAGACCAACGATCTCACACACGTCACCACTCGTTAATAATTTCATTTCAAATTCCTTTCGTTTTGTGTTCCTGTCCCATTTTAAGGCAATGCCCTTGTTCGCTATTAAAATAGTACCCGTCTGTAAGGTTAAAGCAAGGCGGTTTTTTACAAATGTTACCCTTAGTGCTACAAAACAGGGCATTAAATATTTTGCCGGTTTTGCCTGCTCAGACTTTGCCTTACCGTGCATAGGTGTAATGCAACTACCCGAAAGGCCCCGAATAAACTAAGGGCCTATTTAAGAAACTGTTCGCCTAACCAAGACACGGCTCGGTCGAACTGGTCGCCGGATGGGGCCACGTAGTGCTTGTCAGCAACTGTTTGCGGTGCATGGCCTAGGAAGTGCTGGGCGAACTTTCCATACTCGGCATGTTCGCCCAACTTGCTTGCAGCCGTCTTCCGAAACAGCTTCAGCGACTTGTCAATTTTTATGGGTTCGTTTTTGTCTTGTGCTAGACCGCGAACCAGGCGATTGTAGGCCGATCGGATGTTATCAATTTTATGCACTTTGCCGTCAACAATCGTCTCGACTTTTAAGGGTGTTCCCTTCGCGTTTGTCAGTACCAAATCGGTATCCTTGCTTCGATACTTTTTCAGCAACCTAAAAGTTTCAGGCCACAATTTATAATCGACCGTCGGCACACTCTTGCCATTGCGTTTGCGTGTCTTGCTGCGTTTGCGATTTACACGTCCAGTTTTCCAATCAACTTCATTTTGTGTCAGGTCGGAAATGTCCTGTTGTGTTGCACCCAAATTCAACATCAACAGCAAATACAAACGAGTTTTTTCTGTTCCAGAATCAAGCAACCGACGAATCTCATCAGTAGTAAATGTCTCAATTTTCTGTTCAGGTACGGCAATAGTAAACTCCCGAGATTCGATAACACGGGGCAAGTCAAGTAGCTCTTGCTCCCACGCCCACTTTATAAACTGCTTGGCCGATTGCAGACGGTCCTTTGCAGTGTGCGGTCGAAGCTTGTTATCATCGACCATGCCCTCCAGCTTGTCTTTATAGCTCGACATAACCGGGGTATTTACAGACTCGATAGAACAGCCAGCCTTGCAATGCGAGACAAACAACTCCAGGCCAACCCGTATAGAATCAAATCGGCCGGCAGATAATTGTCCACGCTCAACCTGTTGCCGCTTATAAGCCAAGAACCGATCCACATTTCCCTGCAATGTCTTAGATGGCTCCACTTCCGGCTTGCTGTCTACTTCTTCCCATGGTGGTGGTGGTGCGTCACTATGTGCTTCTATCATTTGCCCGCCACCGATCATAAGCGGTACACTTTCGGGATTCTCCCACTCTGCATCGCTCATAAAGGGATACGGCAAACCCTCTTTCAATAAGTACTGGTATGTCGATAATTGTGCATACCACGTAGACCATGCCTGTCTGTTCTCGGGTGTGTCTTCCCCTTCTATTTCAGAAAGCATCGCGGCAACCTTTTTTATCAACGATTGCCATGCCCGACTGTCCGGGTCTTCAGCTTCCGCGAAAGCATCAACCTCGGCTTTCTTCTCCAGCCAAGCTTGCCAGCAACGTTTGTAAGAAGTTGCTTTCGTTTCGCCATCGCGGATCGGGAAATAGTAGTCCTTGCCATCGTACCGTTTGCGCCATCGGCCCCCTTGCTCAGTGCGCCAAGATAACTTGTATTTCGTGGCCATCGAACACCTCCTAAAACAATGCGATTGTTTGCTTCAGAAGGTTAGCCTAACACACTTATAGACCCCTGTATAGACCCCCTATAACCCGGCATTTCATCCATTAGGGGGTCTATCGCACTCGCCAAACCCCTATAAAAATAGGGTTTTAGTAAATAGGCTACTGCGTTCGGGACGCAGAGGTCGAAGGTTCAAATCCTTTCGCCCCGACTACAAAAGGGTCGTTGTCAGCAGTTGACAGCGGCCCTTTACTGTTGTCATAGCAAGACTTTACAGCGCGAGACAACAACGCGGGCGGCGGATCGTCGGGGACTGCCATTTTGACAGGAATTGTCCCAGATTGCCCAGGGTGCCCCGTGGTTGGTGCAAACTCTGGTGCAAACTGGAGATTGCCGTTCCTTCGCGATTTCGGCTGAAAACGCAGAGGTCGTCCGTTCGGCTGGCCCCGGTCGATGGGTAGGTTAGGCAGCGATTCGATGGCCCCGGCCACGTCCAGCAGTGCCGGGTCGGTGTAGACGTTCATCGTCAGTTTGATGTCGCTG
>CAZISU010000340.1:0-6460 GCA_964541935.1 uncultured Planctomycetaceae bacterium
GAAGCTTTGCATTTTCTTGACGGACAGATCCTTTTCGTCCAGGGCCACGAAATAAATACTGCGCATGGCGGGGACTTCGAAATACGCGGATCCGTCGGGCTCGACCGGAACCGTGCCCAGGATTCTCGATAGCGTGAAACCGCCCCAGAGGCTAATTCCGTCGAAGCCCGGGCTGTCGTGGAATGGTCCGGGGAGCTGTTCGAGCACGAGCAGTTTTTTGATCTGACCGGGTTCTACGCCTTGCATGTTGCGGCCCTTGGTGACGTCGGTCAGCAGCAGCCGTCCGGTCGCGGTGGCGGGCTGGGTTTTGTTGGGAATAATGCGCTCGCGTTTTCGCGGTCGGATGGGGACGGGCTCGTGGACCATCATTTTTGGGTTAGCGTCGGCCAGGCCATAGAGCAAGTGGGTTTTTCCCTGGTCTGACATGAGGCGAATCTCTCGCCATCGGGCGACGAGGAATTGGTCCTTTGCGAGCGGATAAGGGTCACGCCAATCGTCGTTGGGGTGAATGCGCCGCGCCGACGGCCGGTTGTCGGGGCCTTTGCGCGGATCGATCACGGTGACGAAGCCGTTGTGTTCGGCGCGTCCATGGCCGGGCGAGAAGATGGCCACGACGTTGCCCGTGCCGGGGATGGGCTTGGCGTCGAGCATGGCCACCGCGCCGGGGACGTTTTTATATTCAACGCGATTGCCGTCGCGTTTGTTGATTGCGTAGGGCATGCCTATCGGATACATGTTGCCGTAGTATGTCATCTGCCCGCCGCCGTCGGGGCGGATCGTCCAGAGGTGGTGATAGCAAAGCTGGCTGCGGTCGACGTATTCCCAGCGGGTGTAGAGGATGCGTCCGTCGGGCAGGACCGAGGGCGTGTTCTCCGTAACCGCGTTACTGCTGAGCATGCGGATGTTTTGGCCGTCGGCGTCGCAGCGGTAAAGGATCGCGACCGGCACCTTCCAACACATGACCCAACGATTGCAGCGTGAGGAACAGAAGACGATATCTCCGCAAGGCAGATATGTGGGCTCGATATCGTCGTATGGCCCGTCGGTTAGCTGCCGCAGGCCGCTGCCGTCGACGTTGATTTCGTATAGGTGGAAATTGTCGGTGCCGCCGGGCCGATAAGAGAAGAGGATTTTTTCGGCGTCGTAGTGGACCTGCGGATCGCGGATGCCGCCGCGGGGATCGTCTAGCAAGACCGTGGGCTTCGAGGTCTTGGGGTCCAAGCGGCAGAGGCGAGCGCCCACGGGATAGACTTTTTTGTCGGGGTCGCTGCAGTAATAGCCGAAGTTGGCGTAATAGTGAGGGTCCGGGCCGAAGGGCCGAACGACGAAGACGATCGGGGTGTCGATGCCGGAGGGAATGTCGTTGGCCGCGGTAGAGATGCTTGTTATGACGCTGCTTGCTATTGTCAAGAATGCGCTTAACACGACAATCAGCATCCGCCGCTGGCGGCAAGAATGCAAGATGCTTTTCTTTGTTCGCACTGTCGATCGAGTCATTCAGCAAACCCACGTTTGTTTTGGGTGCCACTGCTGTACGGCTAAAACACCCGCTAAATCCCCCCGAGGAACCCTATTAGCCAATTTACCAGACGGGCGGGGCGGGTACAACTAACACTCCCGGCCCATAGTTGTGCAGGAATTGCATGCCTCCAACGGGCAATGTATACTGGCGCCACATTCCCGACTTCCCACCATCTTTCCCAAGCGGAGGAAAAAGCGATGAAGAAACTGATTGCCTGTGTTGTGGTTGCCTTTTTGGTTTGTATGGTTCTGGCCGTGCCGTCGTCGGCTGACAAGGCCGTGAAGGAAAAGGATAGCCCGCAATTGGGCAAGCTTCGGCACGTGGTCCTCTTCAAGTTCAAGGATGGCACGACCGAGAAGCAGGTGAAGAAGATCGAGGACGCGTTTCGGGCTTTGCCGGCCAAGATTCCGGAGATTGTGGATTTTGAATGGGGCACGAACAACAGCCCGGAGGGTGTGAATCAGGGATTGACGCATTGCTTCTTCCTTACGTTCAATGATGCCAAGGGGCGGGCCGTTTATTTGCCGCACAAGGAGCACAAGAAATTCGGCGCCATTTTGCGACCGCATCTGGATAAGGTGGTTGTTGTGGATTATGTGGCAAAAGAGTAGCTTAGGCGTTACGTAGTCACCCTTCGAATTCATTCCTGAAAGGACTGATCCATGGTTGTCGTCAACAGTTATCCGTTGGCTATTGTGCTGTGTGTTGTGACGATGCTTTGTTGGGGTTCGTGGGCCAACACACAAAAGGCGGCCGGCAAGTCCTGGCGCTTCGAGCTGTTCTATTGGGATTATGTATTTGGGGTGGTGATCCTGGCCACGATATCGGCCTTCACGTTGGGCAGCTTTGGTGATTCGGGGCGAGGATTTATCGAAGACGTCTCTCAGTCGCGTTTGGATTTGATTTTTTCGGCCCTGTTAGGCGGAGTGATCTTCAATCTGGCCAATATTCTGCTGGTGGCCGCGATTGCTATCGCCGGGATGTCGGTGGCGTTTCCGGTAGGAATCGGGCTGGCGTTGATTGTGGGCGTGGGTGTGAATTACTGGAACCAGCCGGACGGCAACGTTGGGCTTCTGGCCGGCGGAGTTGCTCTGGTGGCGGCGGCCATCGTGCTCAATGCGGTGGCATGTCGCCGTCTGCCCAACCAGTCGAAGTCCGTTAGCAGCAAGGGGCTCATACTATCGTTGCTGTGCGGTGTTTTGATGGGCTTTTTCTATCCGTTCGTGGCCCGCACGATGGGCAACAATCCGGCCGAGCCTCAGCCCGGATATTTGAGTCCGTATACGGCCGTATTTTTCTTCACGCTGGGTATTCTGGGGAGCAACTTTATTTTCAACAGCGTGATTATGGCCAAGCCGTTCGTAGGCGAGCCGGTACGTTGTGCCGACTATTGCAAGGGCACAAGTTGGCAACACCTTTTGGGCGTCGTAGGCGGGATGATCTGGTGTGTGGGCATGACGTTGAGTATCATCGCCGCGATTGCAGCCACGCCGGCCATTTCCTACGGTCTGGGACAAGGCGCCACGCTAGTGGCCGCGGTTTGGGGTGTTTTCGTGTGGCGCGAGTTCCGCGAGGCACCCAAAGGCACCGGACGCTTGCTGGCGTTGATGTTCGCCTGCTATCTGGCTGGGCTGGGGATGATTATTTTGGCTCGGAATGTTTGAGAAAGTATTAAGCACATGAAAACTCCACGAATAGTCGTTGTTGGTAGCGTTAACACGGACATGGTCGTTAAAGGTGACAAGATCCCCACGGCGGGCGAGACGGTCACCGGCGGACAGTTTGTGATGGTGGCGGGCGGGAAGGGTGCCAATCAGGCCGTGGCTGCCGCGCGGTTGGGGGCGGATGTGACGCTGGTCGCCAAGGTGGGCGACGATGTCTTCGGCCAGGAGTCGATCGAAGGACTCGAACGAGAAGGCATCAATACGGATTTCATCATCCGCGACCCACAAAACGCCACCGGAGTGGCTTTGATTCTGGTCGACGCGCAAGGCGAGAATTCCATCTCGGTCGCGCCGGGCGCGAACTTCGCGCTGACGGCCGACGAGGTCGAAGCGGCGCTGAAAAAGATCGGCCCGGCCGACGTGGTTTTGTTGCAGCTTGAAGTTCCCATGCCGACCATCCAGCGCGCCGCGCAACTTGCCCACCAGTCTGGCGCGCGGGTTGTACTCGATCCGGCCCCGGCGGCGCCGCTGGACGCTTCGCTCTTAGAGCACATCGACTATCTAACGCCCAACGAGACCGAGGCCCAACTGTTGACCGGCCTGGAGGTTCGCGACGAGGCAACCGCGCAGGCGGCGGCCGCGAAGTTGCTCGACGCCGGAGCCCGTCAGGTGATCGTCACGCTGGGCTCGGCCGGATCATTTTTGAGCGACGGCGCGAACACGGCCATGGTGCCTTGCCCAGTAGTTGACGCCCGCGACACGACGGCCGCGGGCGACGCTTTCAACGGCGGTTTGGCGTGTGCCCTGGCCCGTGGCGAGTCGCTCGCAGAGGCGGTCCGCCAAGCCAGCCATGTGGGCGCGTTGGCGGTGACCAAGCTGGGGGCGCAGCCATCGTTGCCTACGGCGGAGGAGTTGCGGCGGTTTTTGGCATGAAGACAACAGATAAACAATAATTACTTGAGCCCACCACCATGAAAACCTCTTCAATTTATACAGCGGTGTTGTTATGTGTGTTTTTCTCGATTGCCGATGGGCGGGCGGTTGCCCATGAGCCGTCGGGTGCGAAACCGACGTCCGCGCCCAAGGGGTTGCGGGGCGAGCACATATTGCCGGATCGCTATCCTTATGTGGTGCAGGACATTCTGCGATATTGTCGGCCGCGGAAGGGTTTTTGGGTGGACTTGGGCGCCGGCAAGGGGCAGGTCGCCGTGCCGCTGATCGAGGCCACCGGCAACGCGGTTGTGATGCTCGACCCGAACGCCGAGTCGACGTCTAAGGGGCTGGAGATCGCTAGGCAGAAAGGTTTGAGCAATCGGCTAAGCGCCGTGGTGGGCGTGGCCGAGAAGATGCCCTTTCCCGACAATTCGGTCGACTTGCTGGTCAGTCGCGGCTCGATTTTCTTCTGGGACGACCCGGTCAAAGGCCTGCAAGAGGTGTATCGCGTTTTACGGCCCGGCGGGAAGGCTTATGTGGGCGGTGGCGCCGGCAGCGGTTACCCAAGATGGGCCGCCGAAAAACTAATCGCTCGCAGGAAAGAGCAGGCTCGCGGCGAAGAGGCCGCCAAGTGGAAGCGGTTCATCGAACTACGTCGACCCGAACTGATGCAAAAGTGGGCCGAAGAAGCCGGGTTGCCCGAGTTCACCATCATGGGCAAGGGCGCGATATCGGCCGCGGACACGCGGGTTGGACAAGGCGAGTGGGTGGTTTTCGGGAAGAAATCTCAACCCAAGTAGGGTGCGTCCACGATCGGGCTCTACAATTTACGCTCTTCCCATAACCGTATGATGCTTTGATCTATCTCTTCGACACGTACCAGTTGGGCCGGGTTGCCTAAAACGAATCCACCCAGACGCACGTCGCGTAGTACTACTGAGCCCAGCGCGACCTGAGATCCGGCGGCGATGGTCAATCCGTCGGCTATTGCGCTGCCGGCTCCAATATGAGCATAGTGGCCCACGGTGACGTCTCCGGCAGTCGACACCAACGAGGCCAGAAGCGCCCCACGGCAAAGCCGATTAGCCACGCCCACCATCGAGTTCGATAGCACCTGTGCAAAGGGTTCGAGGATCGTGTCGGCCGAGATTACCGCGCCGTAATGAACGATGCAACCGGGCCCGAGGTGGGCCGTGGGGAATATTTTCGCGCCCGGCGAAATCAACGTTTCGTAGCGGTCGTCACCTAGGCCCAGGCGGGCGATAATCGAGTGCCGCAGCAGACGCGTTTTGTACGAGCCTATCCCCATCACGAAGCGAGCATCTGGGAATTGCTCGTGCGCGTCCAACGGGCCCACAACGGGCGTGCCCTCGAAGGTCTTGCCGTGAAGCTCGGGATTGTCGTCGAGAATCGCACGCATCGAGTAAGTCGGCTCGATACGATTGATGTCACGTACAATCTCGGCTACCTCGCGGAATGACGTCGCGCCGAAGAAAACCAGTTCGATTGGGAGTTTGCTCATTTTGCCACTGTCCAAAGCGCATCCACAACCTGTTCGACCTCTCCGTCGCTCATCTGTGGATAGAGTGGCAATAGTAACGAACGTTCGTGTGCCATTTGCGAAACGCCGAGCGAGTCGGCTCCCCGTCGTGTGCTATGCGGCTTTTCGCGATGGGCCAGCATGATGCCCACGCCGGCGGCCACTCCCAGTTCTCGCAACCGCGCGACCAGTTCGTCGCGCTCGATGGGCGCGTTGTCAGCCAGGCTCACGGCATAGCTTTGGTAATTGGTTTGCACATTATCGGGCACAAACGGGCCGCGCAGCCAAGGGTGGCCGACCAGGGCAGCATCGAATCGCCCGGCCAAGCTCCGGCGCCGCCGCACAATATCGTCGAGGCGTTTCATCTGCTCGACGCCCACCGCCGCCTGGATGTCGCTCATGCGGTAGTTATAGCCCAGCGTATCGTAGCTGGGCACGATCAATTCGCGGTTATTGTGTCGCACGCCGGCCGGCGTGCTCATGCCGTGGTTGCGTAGCCGCCGTATGTTTTGTGCCAGTTCCGCGCGGTCGGTGGTGACCATGCCTCCTTCGCCGGTGGTAATCACCTTACGGGGATGGAAGCTGAAACAGGCCGCCGAGCTGCCTTCAATATCATAGTGACCGCCGATAGGGCACCCATCATAGCAACTCCCCAACGCGCAGGCGGCGTCTTCCACGATTTCCAAATTGTGGCGTCGGCCGATTTCTAAAAAACGCGCAAGATCCGCCGGCAAGCCGATCTGATGGACCACCAGGATAGCCTTGGTGGTTGGCCCGATCATGGTTTTGGCCGCGTCGGGA
>CAZISU010000341.1:0-6451 GCA_964541935.1 uncultured Planctomycetaceae bacterium
TGTCGTCAACTCCGCCGATGCCGCTATCATGTCCGCGAATTGGCTCACCAAATCCGGTGCCTTGTGGGCAGACGGCGATTTCAACGGCGACGGACGGGTTGACGAAACGGATGCTACACTTATGGCTGCTAACTTGGGCTCAGGGTCTGCCGTTTTACGCTGGGAAGACGGCGATTTCAACGGCGACGGGCTGGTTGATGGTATCGATGCTACGATCATGGCCGCCAACTGGCAGCGAACGGTTAGCCCGCCGGCTACTTCTGCTTCGGTTGCTGCCGAACCGTCTCCAGTCTCATACGATTTGGACAACAACGGCAAGATCGATTTAGGCGACCTGGCCTTATTCGCATCAGTCTATCGCGAACAGCCGGGCATCACCACCGAAAGCCCATACGCTTATGCGGCCGACTTCGACCGCTCGGGCACCGTCGATTTGGGCGACTTGGCCCTTTTCGCTGCCCAATATCAACCCAGTGATCCGATTGTTAGTTCAGTTGCACCGCAAACCGCTGTAACCATGGCCGCGGCGCCCGTAATCCTACCCGGCGACGCCAACCTCGACGGCACCGTGAACGACGCCGATGCCAGCTCGCTGTCCCTCAACTGGCAAAAGCACACCGCCGCAACCTGGTCCGAAGGTGACTTCAACGCCGACGGACAGGTAGACGATGCCGACGCCGCAATCCTGGCCCAGCACTGGATGATGACCGCCGATGACTCGGACGATGACGACGAGCGGGATGCGGTGTTTGCGGAGGTCGGTGCGGCAGATGATCCGTATGGACTATTTGACGAGTAGGCCATAACACAATAATTTCATCTTTCCTGCGAAGGATTGTCTCTGCTGCAAAAACAAAGATAACATGTCGCGGCTCCTTAGTGGCCATCCTAAGCCGCACCATCTTCCGGCGTTGGCAATGAGTGAATGGCGGCGATCTGTTCTTTCCGGTCGACGTGCGTATAGGAGCACCTCGGCACCACTGTCGGCACAATTGGCTATGATCATCTTAGGGACTAGAGAATATGCGAAAAAAGAAACCACGTATTGCCCGATTGGACCAGGTAATAATCTCACGAGATGCTGATGATGCAATTATCGAGTTTCGTGATTCCGAGATTGCGACGACTCACCTAGCAATCGGCCCGCAAGTGCAGAAAATGACTGATGAAGAAATCTTGCTTATCTTCAACCAGGTTATCGCTGCCCAAATCCGAAATCGTGATGAACTCGACGAATATGTTGCCATCGAGGTTCCTGTCGGTAGTCCGCAGGTCAAGCACAGTCCAGATACTATAAACCAGTGGTCAATTAGGGGAGGGGTGTTGCGATGCTCTATTGAGGATGGTGGCGGCGAGGACTGTGAACTGCCAATTGTCTATATCGATGATCGAGAATTTTCGTGGGATGCGTTTGGCAGAATGCTTTGCGCTTATGCCGGCTGGGGAATGCGCATAGTTTTTGTTCCTGATGATGAACTGGAACAGCCCCGAAAATCGCTGTTCAAGAGCCAGGCAAGCCCCAAGGATGAGAAAGGCGTTACGCAGTATGCACTCGATTAGCCCGTGTGACGGATGCCCGAGAGTCTTCACAAAAATACTCACTTTGGTCACCGCCAAAGAATGGCGACCGTCTCTCTGTAATGTCTCCATCGCAGAATCTCCTGCCTGCAAACGGTTCGATTGCCGCTACAACATCGAGGGCGGCTGCGCTGACTACCAGTTTTGTGACAGTTGCTTGGCTTCGCACGAAATCATTGAGAGGACGTTCTTGGGCTTTATTACGTGATACGGCCCGCCACGACAGGTGTCTCTCGTATGTTCCAGGCCCTCAATTACGCTTGATTTTTCAGACCGCCAGGAGATACGAGACGATGTACTCCATCCTTGATATCGACCTCGATTACTTCAACCAGATGCCTGATGCTGCTCACCGTCTCGAACAACTGCTAAACTGGGCAGCCTGTCCGGTGTCGATGATCGTGGAGCGTCACAATCATGCTTTTGCCCGATGGAGGAAGAGATGGCAGACACACAACATCCCACCATCACACATTCTCCATGTTGACGAGCATCACGACATGATGGATCAGCAACGGCAAACCAGCATTGCCAATTTCATGTTCCATGTGATGCGTACGTGGCCCGAATGCCGAGTGCATTGGTTAGTGCAGCATCCCATCGACTCACCCGCCATGTGGTTGGAAGACGAAACGTGGGACTCGTTACGACGCAGGTTCAGTTACGGGCCTCGCCGCCCCGCCCAGTGGCCGAAGCCAGATGTTGTCTCGGTTTGCAAAAGTCCCGAATTCGTTCCTCCCAACCTGGCAGCAGAACTGATGGACGTACTGTCAGGATTTATCGCGGATCATCTCAAAAGGTAAATGTCGAAGGAAACCCATCAAGGCCCACGGAAGATCGCTCGCCGAAACGCACTCAAGCTTCTGCAACCGTTCAGGGACGCTCTGAGCCTGTAGATTCCTCGCGACTATCGAACATAGCCTTCCCCCAAGGTACATCTCTTGGAGTGATTGATGATCTCGATAATGCCTTAAACCGGCGGCAAGTACCGAAGCAGGCCAAAGATGGTCGAGGTCAGCACCGAGGGCATCACTCATGAGGCGATCAGGCGTCGCGCACGAGTTTAAGGATTTTCACCCCGTGCTTCGCAATCAACGACGGTCCGACGCCGTGGACCGCAAGCAGCGTGGCCTCATCTTCCGGGCGCGCCGCAGCGACGGCCGCCAGCACCTTGTTAGTCATGATGCGGAATGCGGGGACACGCTTTCTTTTTGCCTCGTCCGTGCGCCAGGATCGCAGCGCTGCGTCGAGCTTCGATGATCGCGGCGCGACCGGTGCGGCGTATTTCTTCGAGCGTTTTTTCGGCTTCCCCCGTGAGCGTGGCTTCTTTTCGCGGGCCTTCAGTTTCACCGGGACTTGGAGCGTGGCAAGCGTGCGTTCGTTCGCATTCCCGCCCAGTCGTGTCCGTGTAAGCCGATGGAACGGGATTGATTTGCCGTCTTTTTCAAAGACATCGGCGCGGATGGTGACCATCCCAGCGCGGACGAGCGTGGAGACGAGCGTCTCAAATTCGTGGCGTTCCATGGCAGCACCCTGATTGCGATGGAGCGTGCCGACGGACTGGTTGTTCAGTTGTGCGAGAGCATCGAGTGTCGCCTGTATAATGGCAACCTCGTTGTTGGTGGGTGTGCGGAAGGCCTGCACGGCGCAGTCCGAGGAGGCACATGTGTCGCACAATCCGCAGGGCCTGCCGTGGTCATCTTCGTCGCCGAAGTGTCGGATGATATGCACCATGCGGCAGCCGTGCGATTGTGCGAAACGTCCCATCTGCTCGGATTGGGCGAGCCGGTGTGCAACCTGTGCTTCGTACGACGGGGCCCACGCGTCGTCGCCCTGGCGGACGGATTCGTCGGGGTCGACGAGCACGCCGCCGTGGACCCACAGTTTTTCCAGTGCGCGGTCGAATAATTCTTCGTCCATCTTCGTGCGGGCTTGCAGGGAGTGCTGTGGCTGCGGCTCGGCGGTGAGCCGAGTGAAGATTTCGTTCAGCTCGGCGATGGGCGGGTAGTTCTTCTTATGAAAGAATTCATTGGTTTTGCGGTCGGCGAAGGAATGGAGCAGGACGGCGCGGGAGGGCTTGCCGTCGCGGCCGGCGCGACCGATCTCCTGGTAGTAGCCCTCAAGCGTTTGGGGCAGTGCCAGGTGAGCAACGGTCCGCACGTCGGCCTTGTCGATGCCCATGCCGAAGGCGACGGTCGCGACCATGACGTCATTGTTGCCACGGAGGAAGCTGTTCTGCACGCTCTCGCGGTCGGCTGCGGACATGCCGGCGTGGTAGGCCGCTGCGGACATGAACGTGCTGAGTTGCTCGGCGAGCATGACAGCGTCCTTGCGTGACGGTGCGTAGACGATCGCCGGCCGGCGCGAGGAGTCCTTCAGTAATGTCTGGATCACGTCCATGCGGTCGGGGCGCGGGACCTCGACGGCTTCGATGGCGAGGTTGCTGCGGCGGAAGCCGTGGATGAAGCGGTTGTCGGATTTGAGGCCAAGCTGCGCGATGACGTCGCGCTGGACGATGGGTGTTGCGGTCGCGGTCAGCGCGATGACCGGGGCAGGACGGAGCGAGGGGAGCCGCTGGCCCAGCATGCGGTAGTCGGGGCGAAAGTCGTGGCCCCATTGCGAAATGCAGTGCGCCTCATCGATGGCAATAAACGCGGGCTTGGCGCGGGCAAGGAACTCGGGGAAGCCCGGCACGCCCAGTCGCTCGGGTGCGATAAAGAGAAAGTCGAGCCCGCCAGCGAGGTATTCCGTGCATACGGCACGCGATTCAGTACGAGATCGACCGGAGTGGATCCGTTCCGCCCGCAGGCCCAGTGTCTTGAGCTTTGTGACCTGATCCTCCATCAATGCGATCAGCGGGCTGACCACGAGCGTCGTCCCGCCGCGTGCCAGGCCCGGGATCTGGTAGCAGAGCGACTTGCCCGCCCCCGTCGGCATCACTAGCAGAACATCCTCGCCGTCACGGGCCGCTTTGCAAACCGCCTCCTGATGCGGGCGGAAATCGGAATGGCCAAACGTGCCCGTCAGAAGCTCTTTAATGTCTCGCGAAAGCGGCGTACGGGGCTGAACCGTGATTACCGGCTGTTCGGGTGTTGTCGCGAGCGTATGCTCGAAGGTCTGCATCCTGGGCGTGGCGCGTGGCCCGCTGAACACAAGCTTCACGACCCCGCGGACATATGTCTCGATCCCCGTCATGAACGGAGCTAACTGCGCCTCGCCCCTGTGGATCGCGTGCAGGCGGGCCTCCCATTGGCCGGTCATCGCCGGGCTCTTGACGTCGGGGTGGACCGCGTCAATCAGCCTGATACCCTTGTCGGTGGCTTGTAACGCCTTGCCGTCGCGCACGATGTATTCACGCGTGATCAGGATCTCGATGATCGCTGCGCGTGTCGCCGGCGTGCCAAGCCCGCAATTCTTCATGGCCCGCGAGAGGTCCTTGTCATCGAGCGACTTGCCTGCCGTCTCCATTGCGGTCAGCAAAGTTGCGTCATTGAACCGTTTCGGGGGGCGGGTCTGTTTTTCCTCTAGGACAACGTCGCGCACGGGCTGGGGGGCGTCTTTGGCGAGGCCCGCGGGGAGGGATTGCTTTTCGGCGTCGCCGTCCTTCTGACGTGTGGAGATGTCGAGCACTTTCCATCCGGGCTGGACCACGGCGGTGCCGATGGTGTGAAAGCGGTCGGTGATGGTAACGCTGGCGGACACCGTGGAGGGCTTGGGGGAGCAGGTGGTTTGGGGTGAAGTCACCGCCGTAATGATCGTTGTCACCGCCCAGATATGTTCCTCGTGCCACGCCGTCAGCAGTCGACGGCAGACAAGGTCGTAGATACGCCGCTCATCGCTGTCGAGCGAAACCTGGGTCGGGTCCGTCGTCGTCGGGATGATCGCGTGGTGATCCGTGACATTCGCATCGTCCACAAAACGCCGCCCCAGCATACGTGTGCCCGTGCCCTCGGCAATCTGCCCCTCGTAGGCACTCCGGATCGCCTGTACCACCTGCGGTAGCGTGGCGGCGACGTCCGACGACAAATGCCTGCTGTCTGTGCGTGGATAGCTGATGAGTTTTTTTGACTCATACAAGCCCTGCGCGACTTCGAGCGTCCGCTTCGCACTGAATCCCCAAAGACGGTTGGCATGCCGCTGCAACTCGGTCAGATCGTAAAGCAGCGGAGGCGGCATCCGTCGATTATTCTGCGTCATGGACTCGATAATCCCTCTGCCGACGAGCTTCACACGGTCAACGATGGCCCACGCGTTCTGCCCGTCGGGTGGGAGCCGCTTGGATTCGTTGGACGGGGCTGCGCCGGGCTTGAACCATGTGCCCGTGTAGGGCGTGGCGCCGAACGTGCCGAGGACTTCAAAGTACGTCTCGGGGACGAACGCGCGGATCTCCTTTTCGCGTTCGACGAGCATCGCCAACGTCGGCGTCTGAACCCTACCTACGGAGAGGGTATCGCCCTGTGCGATCGTGTACGCACGTGACAGATTCATTCCGACCAGCCAATCCGCCTGAGCACGGCCGCGGGCCGCCGCCGCGAGTGAGTCGTACACGCGACCGTCCTTCATCACCAGAAGCCCGGCCTTGATCGCGCCGGGGGTAAGTGACGAAATCCACAACCGACGCACCGGCTTGCGGCACTTCGCCGCCTCATAAATGAAGCGGAAAATCAGCTCGCCTTCGCGTCCCGCGTCCGTGGCGCAAACCACATATTCGACCTCGCGGGCTACAATGAGCTTTTTGACGGTGCGGAACTGATCCTCCGTGGACTCAAGCACGGCAAGCGGCCACTTTTTGGGCAGCATCGGCAATGACTCGGCATGCCACGCCTTCCACGCGGGATCCACCTGGTGTGGCTGCGCCAATCCCACGAGGTGC
>CAZISU010000342.1:0-6449 GCA_964541935.1 uncultured Planctomycetaceae bacterium
GGAAGGATCTAAACGCCAACGGCCAGACCGACCCCGGCGAGATGAACAACCTGGGCGTCGAGCCGACCTATGACGCTACGACCGGCTCTGCCGTGAACAACGTCGGCCAGGTCGTTGGCTACGAGTCTCGCTATGAGCCCAGCGAAACCCGCGGCTGGCTTTGGACCGACGCCAACGGAAATAACGCCTACGACGCCGGCGAGAAGACCTTCCTTGGCAGTTACATCCCCACCGACATCAACGACGCCGGACAGATCACATTCAACTCCGGCGGGCATGCCAATCGCTGGCAAGACGACAACTCCGACGGTGTCGTCGACACGGCCGAACTTGTGGCCATTCCCAACGCCGCCGGCGGCATAGAGGAAACCGCCAGTCGCATCAACACCTCTGGCGACGTGGCTGGCTACATGAAAAACTTCATGGCCAAACGACAAGGCTACTATTGGTCCGACTCCAACAGCGATGGAGCGGCGACAACCGACGAAATCGAGGTCTTCGGCGCCCACGACCAATTTACTTACGTCTTCGGCCTCAACGACCACGCCCAGGTCGTGGGCGGAACCTACACCTGGAAATACGAAGGCGACAAGGGAAAAGAACGCCGTGCATTCATCTGGGACGCCGAGAACGGTATCCGCGACCTCAACGACCTCATCGACGAATACACCATCGAAGGCCACGGCCGCTTCATACTCGGCCAAGCCTACGGTATCAACAACCAGGGACAAATCCTCGTCAACGGATACTTCGAGGACGATCCCGCCGGTGCTCCCAGCATCTGGAACGAGCAAGACCACATGATCCTTTTGACGCCGAACTCCGGCTTCGTGCCCGGCGATGCCAACGGCGACGGCACGGTCGACGATCTCGACGCCGCCGACCTGGCCGCCAACTGGCTCACAACCGCCGGCGCCACCTGGGCCGACGGCGACTTCAACTACGACGGAGCCGTAGACGAATGGGACGTCGCCATGTTGGCCGCCAATTGGCAAGCGGGCGACCCGCCCACATCCGTCCCCGAACCGGCCATGGCCGGCCTTTTGTTGGCTGCCGCGTGCAGCCTGTGTCTACTTCAAAGAACGCGAAGAAGCAAGCGTAACGTAACTTAGTGATTTTCCAACTTGATTTTGTCACCGAGGAAACCAGTCGCAAGAGCAATCTCTTGTGCCGCGGCCCTCACCATCGGGAACTTACGTTCCAAGGAGTTTATTTCTCATGAAAAAAGTCAACTACTTACTCACATTGCTGGCCGTGTGCCTGATGGCCCAGGTTTGCTTGGCAGGGACATATGTCGAGGTATATTCCTATACCGACATCCTGGCGGGCAACCCCACAACCGGCGATAATCCCGACAACTATGCATGTGCTTCGGATGGGCAAAATTCTTACCATGTCCTCAGCAATGGCTATATTCCCGTAATCACCAAGTTGGCTAGCGACGGAACACCTACCACGCTAGTAACGACATCGCAATGGATGACCGCAACGGCCGGCGCCAATAGTATTATAGCCTTCTACAATCTGAGCGTGGACGGTGACGATCTTCTCTTCTCGGATGCTGGTACAGACGCCATCTGGTCCGTTAATAAAAACACCGGCGCGATCACCTCGGTTGCTTCAAAGGCCACAATCGACGCCTATATTGGCGGCACGGTCCCCAGCCTTGTGAGTCCGGCGGGTGCCTATAATGGAGACTTCTATTTCTATGAAGGCGATACCGACAGCTTCTTGAAGGTCAGCAAAAGCGGTGGAGCCATTTCCACCTACATCAGCGATACACAGCTTGCGGCCGTTGCGGGCAACGATTCTGCCAACGGCGGAATCACCTTCGACGGTAGCGGCAACCTGGTCTGGGGTAACAGCGCCGACGGCATCTTCTCGTGGGACGGCGCGGCCGGCACGACGCTGCTCTCGGAAGCGGAGATCAGCGCCTTTACTGGCGAAACCAGCACGTTCCTCATGGGAGACATCTTCTACGCCCCGGACGCAAAGATGTATTTCTACGAGAGTCGATCGGACAGCATCCTGTCGTTCGACCCGACCGCGACCAACGTGGCCGCCACGCTGGAAGTCGTTCTCAGCGAAGCCGAACTGATCGCCGGTCCGCTGGGCAAAGATAACGTCTACGACCTGACGTGGTACGACGGCAATCTTGCCTTCAACTCGAATGCACAGACTGGTTTCTACCAAGTCGTCCCCGAGCCGGGCACATTCGCCCTGCTCCTGGCCGGTGCAATCGGCCTTGCCATGCTGCGTCGCCGCCGCAACGGCTAAACCGAGAGGATAAGCAAAAACGGCCGGTTGGGCCGTTTGATTAAAACACGGTGGATTCGCAGGGCCATGGACTCGCACTCAATCCATGGCCCAGCGGGCCACTATGGTTACTACCGTCTAGTAGTTAGTCGGGCAGGCCGGGTCGCAACCCGCCAATTGGTATAGCAAGCTACCCTCACGAATGTCGGGTAATGCCCCGGCCTACGTCACGAAAAGCCTTTTTGGAACTTTGAGGCAACCTTTGCATTTGGTATACTAATGGTCCCACCCCGCCAACATTCCTTACAACAACCGAGTATCAAAAATGAGTTTCAGGCCCCAAGCCTCGTCCCGGCAGCAACGGCGAGAAATGCTTAGGACACGTCCATACGCTCGCCCCTTCGGTTTTACTCTCGTAGAACTGCTAGTAGTCATCGCGATTATCGGAGTGCTGATCGCCTTGCTTCTACCGGCCGTCCAAGCCGCCCGCGAACGAGCCCGCTTCATGCAATGCACAAACAACCTCAAACAGATCGGGTTGGCTACGCATATGTATAAGATTTGTCCAAACGGAGATTGCCACCCGACGCAGATACGACCGGCAACTGGGGATACCGCATGGCGCACACAGAGAAAAGTCCCGGTCCCAGAAGCCTTCAAGAAGTCTGGGGACTTCAGCCGCTGTATTCGCGTTTGCAATACATCCCTGGAGGTGGTGGAGCGTGGACTTGTCCTTCCGCCTCGGAGTATTTACGTAATTATAAAAATACATATGCCTTTAGTATTGCCAGAAACCTAAAGAATCAAATGGCATCCGAAGACGAGGGAGAGCAGATTTGGGTGTGGGATAACATTAATCTAGAACCCGGGCTGAGTGGTTTCCGCGGACCATTTAGCAGGAATACCATTGCCAAGGAAGACCAGGTATATCCACACCCACTCAGTTCCACTACCGGAAAAGGTTACAACATCCTCTACAGAGACGGACACGTTAGATACTATACTCCGGGAATTACAGACCACGACACAAACGTACAAGGTAATTGGTAGCCGTTCTTTGGGACCGTCTTGCTAGGAGACTTTTAATGATAAAAATGAAGCAATGCAAAAGATTAATACACTGTCAAATTCTTGTAGGATTAGTCATCCTCACCATCGCGGCAACAGCATCACAACTTACTGCCGCCGACGTATACAACATGCGTGTATTGGTCACTGAGTCGACCATCGAATGGGAATCTAACACCCTCATCGGCGCCTACACCTATGACCCGGCTGCTGACACGTTTTATGTTGGTGCTTTCGGATATCGAAAGAGCCTTTTGACAATTACAAACCCGGGGGGAGGGGGCAACACTTCTTGGCTCTCGGGATCGTACTCGTCGAACCTAATCTCGGCATATCCTCAAGACCTCAGCCGTTTCATGCTTGCCTCTGACATTCCGGCGGGTGTAACGTCCATCTACTCTTCCGGTTATTATGGAATTAGCGGCATGTTATTGAATCCCGCGCCAATTACCGTGGATGGCATTTCGTATGGAGTCGGAGAATTGGCCTTTGTCAGTGATCTGGCACGACCGGTAGTATCCGGAGGCGTCACGCACCCTGATTGGACAAAAAAACTATATCGTTGGGATCTCCGCTCGGTAGGCTACTCGACCACAGATCTGCCCGATTACGACACTGGGCAAGACGGAACAGGCAATCCCAATGTGCCGCCCAGCCCCTTCGGTGCTCTCGGTCAGGCCGACTGGAACGACATACTTACTGTTTGTATCGACGCGCAGGAAATTCGTGACGAAACCGCTCGCGTCACTGGATTAACGGCACCTGAGATTGGTAGTGATAACTTCGGTCGCCAGTTCGCTTGGTCGACAGATGGACAATACGTTTACTGCGTCGACACCGGAAACGAAACCGGTGGGATCTACAAGGCACACGCGGGAACCGGCGACGTCGAATTGATTTATTCGGAACCCAGCCCCAGAGATCTTGCAGGCAACCGCAAAAGCAATCTCCTTGCTGAACCCGGTATTCTACATACCTCCGTGTTTAACTACGGCTCGGCCACGGCCGGCGACCAGATCATTTTCGACGGCTCCGAAGAAAACGGAAACTTCGGCGGAATCAACTATATTGTCGACAACGGCTCTACCGTCTCCACGCCACAGGTTATCCTGCAAAACACCGAACTGTGGGACTATTGCGAAGCGCAACTCGACGAAGAAGGTCAGGGCAGCCGCGTGAACGGCATCGTGCCCGACGCCGACGGAAACCTCTATTTCTATGCGAACAAGTCGCTGCACATGCGAGACACCAAAGGTCGCATGATCTCTGTCGTTAACCGTGCCCAACTTTGCGAATTCAACTATCTTCAGGGAAGCAGCCGAACCGATGGCGGCGGCATGGGACGCATGCAGATTCACGAAAAAGATGAAGGCACCTTCCTCACTTATCGTAGCGATAACTCCCAAATCGCCAGTGTCCAGCTTTTCGAGCCCGGCGACTTGGACTACGATGGCGACCTGGACCAGGCCGACAAAGATTTTCTCATCGCACAGTACAGAAAAGACTGCTACGAGGAAGATCCCACAATTTACGGCGACATAAATGAATACCGCGATTTCATCCGCGCCGACATCAACGGCAGCAGTTACAACGCTGGCAGTGACCAAAGCTACCTGCTAATCACCGACGACTGCGTCACCTTCAAGGACATCGAGGTCATGTCCCAGTTCGTCACCCTCGGCCTAGGTGACTTCGATTGGGACGGAGACTGCTTGGACGTCGACGATTGGGCCATTTTTAACACGAACTTCGACGTTGTCCGCGAGGACGAGGGTTTGTTGGGGCTTTGGAGTTGGTTCGATGGCGACGTGACCGGCGATGGGCTGGTTAATGCAGAAGACCTTGCAATGCTCAACGCACCCCCGCTGCCCGGCGATGCCAACCGCGACGGCGTGGTTGATAAGGACGATGCCGCCATCCTGGCCGGCAACTGGCTAACAGCCACGGACGCGGACTGGTGCGACGGCGATTTCAACGACGACGGCGTGGTTAACGAAATCGACGCCACTATTTTGGCCGCAAACTGGCAGAGCGGTTCCTCGGCAACGGCCTCCGTACCCGAACCGGCCGCTGCCACCCTCTTACTGCTGGCCGGACTTTTCCTGCTGGCACTTCGCCGCAGAAACAAATAACAAATCCACGAGGTTCCTAGGAACCCGAATATTTTGGAGATTATTCTTAATGAAAACGAACCAACTGATTGCCGCCCTGTTGCTGGGCGCATTTTTGCTCTCACCCGCGTTCTCGCCCGCGGCGGCACGCGGCGACACTGCCGAAGCTTCCTTTGCCAAGGGCAAGCAGCTTGTGGCCCAGGGCGACTTCGAAGGCGCCCTGAAGGCGTATTCCAATGCGGCCCGAACCGACCGCGAAAACGACGTGTACATGAAGCAATTCACCGTCATCCGCCAGGTTCTCGCCTTGCGAAAACGTTTTACCACGGAAGAGAGCCCGGCCAAATGGCAACGCATCGCCATCACGCTACACTCTTATTATCTGCGCGAAAAGGCTTACGGCGAGGCCTTGACGCTCGACACCAAGGTCAACGAGAAGCTCGCCAACAGCCTCTCGGCTTCGCTGCTGGCCCAAACCCAATTGGCCATGGGCAAGAACGCCGAGGCCTTCAAGACGCTCGAATCACTCGGCTCGGAAAAGGCCACCTGGTCGACCCAGGCCATGCAGGTAATCGCCCTGGCACGCGACGGCAAGAAGGCAGAGGCCAAGAAGTTGGCCGCCACCGTCGAACTGCCCGAAAAAATCTGCGCCTCCAAAGGCTACACCATCGCGCGCATGAAGGCGGCCGCCGGCGACGCCAAGGATTCGCTCGAGTTGCTCACGGCATGTGTCGAAGCCACGCCGCCCAGCCGCCTGGAAGCCTACAAGGCAAAGATCAAGGCCTGCCCCGACTTCGCCGACATCGCCAAGACCGAAGGCTTCGCCAAGGTCATGGCCGCCGAATCGAAGGCCAAAGAGTCTGGCTGCAGCGGTGGCTCGAGCTGTGCCGGATGCCCAAGTCGTGGAAGCTGCTCGAGTAGCAAAAAGGCCGAGTAACTCAAAACTGTGGGCGTTCGACAACACCTCCGACTAACCAACCACAAGCTCCCGGGTGACCGGGGGCTTGTTTCACT
>CAZISU010000343.1:0-6444 GCA_964541935.1 uncultured Planctomycetaceae bacterium
CGCCGTTCATGGCCGTTTCCACGAACTCGTTGACGTCCTCGCGTGTAAGCCCGAAGGTCTTGAGTTTCTCGCCGTCGATTTGGATGCGCAGTTGTGGGATGTCGACTTGCCGCTCGACTTGCAGGTCGGTCACGCCCTCAATGCCGGAAATTGCTACTTTAATCTCCTCCGCTTTAGCGCGGAGGATATCGAGATTGTCTCCATATAGTTTGATGCCCACCTGGGCCTTGACGCCGGAGAGCATAGCCGAAATCAGATGCGAGAGCGGCTGCTCGACGCTGGTCACAATGCCGGGAATATCTGCCAGGGCCTCGCGCAGTTCCTCGAGGATTTCCTCGCGGCTATGGGTTGTGTGCGGGTCGTAGGTGGCGATGATCTCCGACATATTCACGGTGATCGCGTGCTCGTCGAGTTCGGCGCGACCCGTCCTGCGGACGAAGGCCTGAATGTCCTCTATCTGCTTGAGCCGGTCCTCGACCTTGCGGGCAACTTTTTGCGAGGTATCGAGCGAGGTGCCCGGCGGCAGCACCACGTTGATCTGCACCGCACCCTCGTTAAACGGCGGCAGGAAGTCGTTTCCCTTCTGCAAAAGCGCATAGCCGGCCACGGCCACCGACAGCGTGGCGACAATCATCATAGTGACGGGGACACGCAGACTCGTGGCGATTGTCCAACCGGCCACGCTCTTAAGCCCGCGAAGAACGAAACTTTCTTTTTCACGACCCATGAATTTAGCATTGGGTAAAAGCCAATACGACAAGATGGGCGTGACCGTCAGCGAAACCAGTAGCGACGAGAGAATCGAGACGATGTAGGCGATACCCATGGGCGTGAACAGTCGGCCTTCCATGCCGCTGAGCGCGAAGACCGGCAGGAAAACCAACACCACGATCATCGTGCCAAAGACGATCGAGTTGCGGACCTCGACGCTGGCTTGAAATACGACCAGCAGCGGGTGTTTGGGCTTAGCGGCCAGACGGTTTTCACGCAGGCGACGATAAATATTCTCCACGTCGACAATGGCATCGTCGACAAGCTCCCCGATGGCCACGGCCAAACCGCCCAGAGTCATGGTATTGATCGACAGCCCGAACCAATGGAACACCAGCCCGGTTATAACGATCGAGAGCGGGATGGCGGTGAGCGTGATGAAGGTGGTGCGGAAGTTCAGCAGGAAAAGAAACAGCACGACCACAACCAGCACGCCGCCGTCGCGCAAGGCCTCGACAACGTTGTCGATGGCCAAATCGATGAACGTTTTTTGTTGATAAAGATTGGGGTGAATCTTGACGTCCGCGGGCAGCGACTCTTGCAGTTCGGCCAGTGCGGCGGTAATCTGCTCGGTCACCTGCCGCGTGTCGGCGTCGGGCTGCTTGTTGATCGTCAGCAATACGGCCGGGCCGCCGACGAGCGGACCTTTGGCCGGGCCGCCTGGCGGGCCCTCCTCGCTACGGGCGAATGCCGCACTGTCGCCGCGTTTGACTTGCGGTCCTTCAATTACACGCGCGACTTGCCCCAACAGCACCGAGCGGCCGTCGCGGATCTTGACCACCACGTCTTGCAGGTCTTTGGCCGATTGGATACGCCCCAGGCTGCGGACGAGTAACTCGTTGGGCCCTTGTTCGTCGAGGTATCCGCCGGTGGCGTTGCGGTTGCTCTTTTCCACGGCCTGCTTGACTTCGTGCAAGGTGACGCCGTATTTAAGCAGCTTGTCGGGATCGACGAGCACTTGGAACTGTTTCCGGTCGCCGCCCACCACGAACACCTGCGACACGCCGGGGATGGTCAATAGCCGTTGCCGCACGACCCAGTCGGCCAGCGTGCGAAGCTCCATGGGCGACGTCTCTTCATCCTCGCTCCACATGCCCACGATCATAATTTGGCCCATCACCGACGAAATGGGGGCCAACTGCGGGGTCACATCCGCCGGCAACCGGTCGGCGACCAAGGCGATCCGTTCGGCCACTATCTGGCGGTCGTTGTAGATGTCGGTGCCCCATTCGAACTCGACCCATACGACCGAAAGGCCCACACCCGAGGCGGTCCTCACAGCCTGAACTCCGGTGGCCCCGTTGAGCGACGTTTCCAACGGGAACGTGATTAGCGTCTCGACCTCTTCGGGCGCCATGCCGGGGGCCTCGGTCATCAGCGTCACCCGCGGGCGGTTGAGATCGGGAAAGACATCGATCGGCAAGCGGACGATCTGCCAGCTTCCATAGATAACCAGGAAGACGGCCGTCGCGATCACCAACAGACGGTTTCGTAGCGAAAAGCGTATTATTTCGTTAAGCATAGAATTTGGTTTTTGTTGATAACAGCGGAGATTTCAGGGTAAATAAATTAAAAATGAGGAAGCTAGAATGAAGAATGAATTAAGAATTAATAAATGACGAACATTTTGTTAATTTCCGGTTTATCATGCTTGCTGACAATAGCACCAGATGTCAGTTTCCTCATTTGGCCTTCCTCATTCTTTCCTCATTCGAGCTTCCTCATTCGACATTTTCTCAGTGGTTGTGTCCAGCGTGCGGATCAACTCCGCCTCCCGCTTTATTTTTCATCGTCAAATACATCTGATAGGCGCCCGAAGAAACTACGATATCTCCGGGGAAGAGGCTGCCGTCGTTATCGATAACCGCCCAACGCTGGTCGCGATACTCGACGTGGACCGGCTTGCGCTGGAATCTGTCCCCGTTTTTCTGAAAGATGAAGTAGTCGGCCCCTTCCTTGACAACGGCGTCGACCGGCAAGACGATGCTGTCCTTCCAACGTTCGACGGGTATCTGCAGTTGCACGCGCTGGCCGGGCTTGAAACGCCAGCCTATAAAGCGGTGGCCGTCTTCGGTCTTCTCGTTGCGAACCAGTTCGTTGGGCAAACGGATGTAAAAACGCAGAGCGCGGGAGTCCTGCTCGACTTCGTTTTCGAGGTAAAGGATCTTCAAGTCGGAGACGGTCCGCGGCTTCCGGCCGTTGGCTTCGATCAGGGCCGCGATTGGCGCGCCCGTGTTGGCGACCTCGTTCAGTCGCCCGGCATCTTCCTCGAAGGCCTTGCCCTCGATGTAAAGTGCCTTGTGATCGCTGAGTATGCAAAGTGGGTCGCCCGTATCAACGTGTTCGCCGCGGCCGACTTCTATCTTCGAGACCTGCAATAGATGCTCTTTATCTTTTTTTGCAGTTGCGTCGCTAGCGGTTTCCGCCACGTCCAAGGGATGCGGTGAAAAAACCGTTACTCGCTGCAGGAGCTTACGGGTTTTTTCGATATCTTCGATCTGTTTGAGGCTCAGCCCGTGCAGCATCAGGGCTTGCTGCTGGGCACGCAGGCTGGCTTCGGTCTGTTGCTGTTCGTATTGCCGCTCAAGCAGACGTTTTCCGGCAATGGCGCCGCTGGAGGTAACTTCATCGAGCCGGGTGACCTCACGTTTTATAACGTCGAGTTGCTCGATGATTTGCAGAAAGGCGATTTGCGTGTCGACCAGATCTTTATGCGTCAGGCGCAGATCGAACAGCGGCTGGCCGGGCGTTACAGCCTCACCGCGAATCGGATAGACCCGCTCGACTATGCCGGTCATGGGAGCCGAGACCTTGATCTCAGTTCGGCCCGGGAGTTGCACGACCATGGCCGGTACGCTGATGGTGCGGTCGAAGTCTTGCGGCTCGATCGTAACGAGCTTGAGCCCCACATTCTTTTGGGCTTGCGGGCTTAATTGCAGCGAAGTTTCTCCGCCGCTGGCTGGAGCGTCGGCAGTATGTGCGTCGGCGGTATGTGCGTCGGCGGCATGTACATCCGTGTCCGTGCCATAGCTTTCTTGCACAGCCCCCATGATTTGGCCGACTTGGGGGAGCCACCAGCCGCGTGTCAGGAATCCGACCGCCACGTGTATAATGCCGATGGCGATGAAAATTTGCAATGACAGCTTGCGTTTGGATCTTTTCGCGGGCCGAGCCTCTGCTGTTTTGCTGGATTCAACCGACTGTCCGCCATCGGTCCTGCGCATGGCGACGCCGGATCGCTTTCGTGATGAAATGGGACACATGTAAAAAACTCCTGAAACGAAAAAGATCGCGAGATCTAGGATCAACGAATAAATCAATGGCGCTATCACCAAAGAATGCACAACACAAAGCACCTGCAACGAGGCTGGCACGATTCAGAGCAAGAATAGAATCAAAGTAAGAACGCTTGATTCGCGAGATGTATTGGTATCGGCTCGGCCAACCGGTCGCTTAGTGCATCTGCCCTCTCAATACGACCGCAGGATGTGAGACAAGCCGATATGCTCACGGCGTCTAGAAAATTTTGCCCAACTAATGAATCGGGAGCGTTAACGGAATCTGCCCGCATGAATACGCACGAACCGCCGTCGCAGTGCTGATGATGCGAATCTTGGCCGTGTTGCTCGTCTCGTTCATCCGACCCCTCGTTCTCGCCATGTCCATGGTGGTGCGAGCAAGCACAAGACGACTCGACTACGGGATCCTGCGATTTGGAAACCGCATCGAACCCGTGCGTATGATGCAAGCAACATCCGAACAGGATATGCACGGACAGTGCCGCAAAGGTCAGTATGTGTACCACTCGATGCATGGACGCCTGGCGTTACATGAACGCTTCCAAGGGACGTGTTACTCTGTTCATCATTATAGTACCACGCCGAGAACCGGGGTAGGGCAATACGACAGACAGGCCGATGGGGGGGCGTCGGGGAATCTTGCGATCCGTGAGATACGCCCGCGACGGAGCCTGCGATGGCCCGCTGCGAATTTGCGCAAGTGCTTTTCTTGCAGTGGCTTGCGTCAATGCCGGCGGGCGGCTAGCAAACTCCACCCGGTGCGAATATGGACACCATAGTACTCTCGTATTAAATCCGGCCGACAATTAGAATGCTTTGGGTCATGGCGCGACTCCTTGCTCTTTTGCAAGTTGCAAATATAGCTCTCGCCACGACTGCCAGACGGTTTCGGGGCGGAAGCATTTCAGCATCCGCTCTCGCCCCGCCTTGCCATGAGCGCTCCGCAGTTGAGGGTCTCCTAGATAATTCATTAATGCGGTGGCAAAAGCTTCAGCATCTCCAGTGGGTACAAGCGTACCGGTTACACCGTCTTGCACGGCGTCGACAACTCCGGTCACGCGAAATCCAACAACCGGTGTTTCCATGGCGGATGCTTCGGCCGCTACGGCTCCAAATCCTTCCCTATGCGTGGGAAAAGCCAGGACATCCATCAGGGCATAGTATGGCTTGGGTTCGTTGACAAATCCGATTTTTATCACACGAGGACAGCTTTCCAATTTCTCAATAATCTCCTCCCGCACCGCGTCTCCAGACTCGTACTCGCCTACTAGTAACAGCCATGCGTTCGGAAAGACGGCCAATGTACGTTCAAAAGCTTGCCCGAGTTCGGCAATCCCCTTGTCCCTAGTCAAGCGACCTATGAATCCGATAACGGGCTCATCAGTGGGAATCCCGAGTTGTGATCGCAATTCTTGCGATTGTTTTTTCTGACTTGCGTCGACACGAAATCGGTCTGTGTCAAAACCATTGCATGAGCCCTCTCCCAAGACAATGGCTTTTTCGGGCCGCACCAGCCCGCGATCCACATAAGTCTTTCTCAGGCTCCCGCATTCGCAAACAACCACGCTGGCGCAGGCCGAGGCCAGGCGTTCCGTGATACCAAGCACAAACCGTTTTGCGCCACGCGCCGTTTCAAGGCGTAGACCTCGAAGCAAGTAAACCCGCACAGGCACTCCGGCCAAGCGCGCGGCCAGCATGCCCAGCAATCCGGCCTTGGGAGTACTGGCATTGACTATCGTCGGTCGGTACGAACGAATCAGCCGATATAACTTCCATAGCGATACTAAATCCCGCAGAGGGCTGATTTCGCGTTGCATGGATACTTCAAAAGCCTTGGCATTTTCCGCCGTGGCCACTTCGTGCAAGCGCTTACCCGGCGACGAACACAAAGCGGTTTCGAATCCGCTTTTATTGAGGAAGGCCAACGCGCCCCGAAAAAATATGCAGGACATGTCGACGGTGACGATGTTGAGAATACGCGTTGGTTCTTTCATTTATCCCCAAGCTTCTGTAGAACTTTTTGCGCCCAGGCGCGATGGTCCATTTGTTCTCTTGCAACCCGCGCGCCGTTGGCGCCTATGCTCTCACCCATCGCAGGGTCGTCGAGCACGCGAAGGATTTTGTCCGCCAAATCTTGCCGCTCGCCCGCCTGACACAACAGTACATCTTGCCCGTCACGCAAATATTTTGCAATATCGCCCACGCGACTGGCAACCACCGGCTTACTCGAACTGAGATATTCGGGAAGCTTGATAGGCGCAGCTATCCTGTTCATCTGGTGATCGATCTTGGGCATGACCAGCACATTTGCCGCGTGCAGCAAATTCCGCAAATCGGTCAAACCAAGCAAGCCGGCAAACAACATGTGATCGAC
>CAZISU010000344.1:0-6413 GCA_964541935.1 uncultured Planctomycetaceae bacterium
GCCGAGGCGGCAAAAAAGTTCCAAGAGGTTCAAGCCGCCTTCGACGTGCTCAACGATCAGAAGAAACGCGATTTGTACGACCGCTACGGCAGTTCGTTCGAATCGATGGGCGCTGAGGGACCGCAAGGCGCGGGGGCCTGGGGCGGCGCTTGGCCGGGCGGCAGCCCAGGCGCTGGACAGGGAGCAGGCGGTTTCAACGCCGAGAATATCGACTTCAGCCAGTTTTTCGGCGAGCGTTTCGGAGCTGGTGGATCCGGAGGCGCAGGCGGAGCAAGCGGACCTGGGGGTGCGGGCGCGGGAGGTTTTGGCGACTTCTTCAGCCAATTCAACCAGGCGGGGGCAGGTCAGCAACAGGGCCAGCAACAAGGTCGCCGCCGGCGCCGACCTCAGCGCGGCATGGACATCACGCACGAATTGACAATCCCGTTCGAGACGGCCGTCAACGGCGGCAAGGTTCAGCTTGCCGTGCAACGCCACTCGGGCAAGACCGAAACTATCACCGTCAGCGTACCGGTCGGCATCGACAGCGGCAAAAAGATCCGCCTGCGCGGACAGGGTGAACCATCGCCCACCGGCGGAACGGCCGGCGACATAATCCTCACCATCCACGTCAGCGCTCACAAGTTTTTCCATCGTCAGGGCAACAATCTACAAGTCAAGGTTCCCGTCACACTGGCCGAGGCTGCCTTGGGTGCAAAGGTCGACGTGCCCACGCCACGAGGAACCGTGACCTTGCAGGTTCCGCCCGGCACGTCCAGCGGGGCGAAACTGCGAATCAAAGGCCACGGCGTCGAGGCAAAGGGATCGAAGGCGGGAGATTTGTTGGCCGAAATCCAGATCGTGTTGCCCAAGGATCTAGACGAAGCCGACCGCAAGTCGATCGAAGAGATTGCCCAGCGTCATCCGCATGATCCGCGATCGGATCTTCGCTGGTAGAAACCCCAAATGTCGAAATCAGAATGAAGAATCAATTAAGAATTAAGAATTAAGAAAAGGTTGATTCAGATTCATTTATTTTGATTGTTTGAGTTTGTGAATAATAGAGGCTAATCGCGGCCAAGCCACAACTAAAAAACAAGCATGAACTCTAATTCCCACTAATCATTTTCTTCGATTCGAAACTAATATTAGCGGGAATTAGGAAGAATTAGCGTTCCCATTTTTTAGCTCACCCCCTTTCGTGCTTTCGACATTTCTGCATTCTTAATTCATTCTTCATTCGAGCTTCCTGATTCCTCATTTTCACCCTCTGAATCATCACCTGCAAAAAGGTACTCCCGTGTCGAGCGAGCGGTTCAAACGCGATTATCGCATTCGTAGCGGCCTGGATTTCAGCCGCGCCTATGCCCGGCGTTGCAGCGTCAGCGACGGAACCATCGTGATTGTCGGTTTCGAAAACGGGCTGGATCATCCGCGTCTTGGGCTCTCGGTTTCACGCAAGGTGGGCGGTGCCGTGACGCGTAACCGTTGGAAACGCCTGATTCGCGAGGCGTTCCGTCTTTCGCGCCGCCGTTTACCCGAGGGGACCGACCTGATTGTCATTCCCCGCCTGGGCGTCGAACCCGAGTTGGAAATGCTCCTGCAATCGTTGCCGCGTCTGGCGTCGCGTGTCTCGCGCAAACTCGAAAGGACGCGGCGATGAACGTGCTAGCGAAAATCTTTGCCGGCGTGCAAAGGCTCTTCGCCGGCCTCTTGATCTCTCTGGTGCGGCTTTACAAAACCTGGATCAGCCCCATGATCGGCCCGCATTGCCGCTTTGAGCCGACGTGTAGCGATTACTTCATCGAGTCGGTTAGAAAGTACGGCGCGATCATCGGCTCGCTACGCGGAATCTGGCGAATCTGCCGCTGCCACCCCTGGAGCCGTGGTGGCTACGATCCGCCATAGACGCGGCTGTCGACTGACAAGAGGGCTTATCGCATCTTGTCGGTTGAAACCTGTTGGACGACATTATGCGGATTACTCTCGACGACCGCGTGACCGATCGGTTGGTCCAAGCGTTGTGGTTGAGCGGCAATATTTTGCACATTTTGCGTTTGCCCAAAATCGGGACAATAGGCAGCTACCTCGATATTGCTCATCACTCCATCCGCGTTTGTATCGTATTCGGCCAGCCGCTCGTTGTAATACGCGTTGGACGAAAGCATTTTTTCGTGAGAGAGACTCATCAGAAACGGCACGCAGAACGATTGCTTGGCCATGCGTCGCTCGGCGTTGGATTGGCTGTTCACCCGGCCATTGAATGCTTGCATGGCAGCGGGAGATTCGAACCGCAAGGACTGACGTGGTTCTGATTCGCGGATAGTTTCGCTACGGTGACAATTCACCAAGCATCCCTGGCAGACGAGCAATATTGGCGACAGAAACAGCAGTGCAATGCGGCGGTGTCTGGTTTTTTTGGTAATTCTCATCAGGCTATCTTCCCCAAAAGGCTATCCTCCCCAAAAGGCTGGTTGCGAGCCGCAAATCATACGGAAAACACTGTCGGGCAGGCAATAGCAATGTCTGCCATGGGCGTGCTACTAGTATCAAAGCACCTATAGGTACTATGGTAAAATGGGTTCAGATTTCCCAAAGGCGCCTTTTTCGCTTGGATTTTCCTTCTGGATCAATTAGGCTAGATGGATATAGTGTGCCGGTGTAGGCCGTGCCATGGAACAGACAACCGTTTCGGAGAATGATGACGATGTCAATTTCTGACCGCTTTTCGCGCCCTTGGTTGGGTTGCGCCTTGCTCGTATTGTTGGTGCCTGCTCTTGCGTTTGGGGCGGGAGGCCAGAAAAAGTATCAGAAGAAACCCAAACCGGGCGAATTCAACCCGGCCAACCAAACAGTAGATATGTTCAAGGCCATCGAGTCTGGACAGATCGAAGTTAAGCTTATCCCCAAGAACTCGAAGCAGAGCCGCGTTCGTATTTCAAATAAAACGGACCAACCGCTCAACGTGATGCTTCCCCAAGCCTTTGCCGGCGTTCCCGCACTCGCGCAGTTTGGCGGCGGTGGCGGTGGCATGGGCGGCGGTGGCATGGGTGGCGGCGGCATGGGCGGTGGCGGCATGGGCGGCGGCGGCGGCGGCAGCCAGGGTGTCGGTGGCGGCATGGGCGGCGGCGGAATGGGCGGTGGCGGCGGCATGTTCAATGTGGCCCCGGAAGTTGTTGCCGATTTCAAAGTCCCCACCGTATGCCTCGAACACGGAAAAGCCGAACCCAAAGCTAAAATCCCTTACGAAATCAAACCCATCGAATCGCTTACTGATCGTGCCGACGTCAAAGAACTTTGCGCCATGGTCGGCTCTGGCAAACTCAACCAGCGAGCAGCCCAAGTTGCAGCCTGGCATCTTAACAACGACATGAGCTGGCAAGAATTGGCCAACAAACAACTGCGGCACGCCAACGGCACTCGCAGCCCCTATTTCAGCCCGCAGGAAATCCAGGCCGGAATGCAATTCGCTGCCGTGGCCAAGAAACGGGCGGAAGAGAAAAGCAAAGAAACCGAGTCCCCCGGCAAAGCCGATTCGCTCAGCCAAAAATAGTCCCCCTCGGATCGCCTTGGCGTTTCAATTGAAAACACATCGGCCTGTGGATGCATTTCACCCACGGGCCGTTTTTTTTGCGAGAACTGAGCGAAGGAAAGCGGCGTTACGACAAATCGAAGTTGCTCCAGTCTACATCGATGCGAGTATGTAGGCGCGAAGCGACCTGTTCATAGTCCGGCCGACAGTCGATTAGCATTACTGCCGCGCGTCGAGCCGACAATCCTGCCATTTCGTGGCAAATGGTCAAATCGCTATCCGAATCGGTTACAACCGAGGGCTGCGGATTGACGTGATTTTCGTTGTCGGTGGGGAAGCCGGCCGATTTGCCATCGGGTGTGACGACTAGCACACGACGGGCCCCGCCGCAGCCTAATAAGGCCGGCTGGGCATTCTTTATGATGCTGTTAATATAGTCGGTTACACCGTGCTGATCGCCGTCTGAATCGAGCATCATGCGGGCAACGCCGAGTTGCTTGAGAGCTTGTAATACGGTTGCGCGTGAATTTGTGCGCAACCCGTCCGTCAAGTCCTGCAGACTGTCATGCTGGCCTAAGATTCCCCACAGTCCGTCTTCCGCCAGCAATCCATCGCGGAGTTGTCGATCTACCTCAGCAGCCAGGCTACTGATTTGGGAGTGCATTGCCCGAGCAACGGGCTGTTGTGGATCT
The DNA here is from genome assembly GCA_964541935.1 of uncultured Planctomycetaceae bacterium. Taxonomy (GTDB): domain Bacteria; phylum Planctomycetota; class Planctomycetia; order Pirellulales; family Thermoguttaceae; genus JAFGTN01. Next base: position 4,204 of record CAZISU010000344.1, read on the forward strand.
TCTGCCTGTGGTGTTTGAGTATCTGTTTCCGTGGCCAGTTGATCCAGGCGTCCATCTTGTGGAAACTGATCGGCCAACTGGTTAAGCGCATGGCTCAAATCTCCCAGCCGGTCGCCCGCGACCACCGTATGTTGGCGGATTGCCCGCAACGTTTCGCCCACCTGCCCGAGCACCATCCGCGCAAGCCGCATGCTGCGGTAGTGTAACAGGTGCTGCTCGCCTGACGCGGGCTGTCTCTTGAAAGGCATCCATCCTCGGCTGCTTTTTTGCCCGGCTGGGATGGTCTTTCCCGCTTTGGCTGCCAGCGGCGGGGCTTGGTCTATCTGCACTTCGACCGCAGTAAGCAATTGTTGGAGATCGAATTCCAGTTCATGCAAATGCTTGCTGAACCATGTGTTGCCGCGTCGAGCACTGGCCACGCCGGCCGAGGAATCGTTTGCCCATTGCAGAATCCACTCGGCCACGGCAGTGCCCTGATTCGCGGCCGTTTCATCCAGTGATCGCTTCAAAGCTGCTTCCAGCGTATCCGGCACGCTGTCGTTCTCGGGATCGGCACAGTGCTTGCTTACCAGTTCGACCGATGCGTGGTTCAATAACACCCAAGCCGAAGAAGCGCTGTCATTATGTTCCGTGACCTGAGCGGACAAAGGAGTTTCCGGCACCGCGCCCAACTCGTTGCTAACGACTTTCAAGGCTTGGGCAACATATGCATGCAGGTTGATCTGCAACTTTTCCGCAAGTTGCCCGGCAGCTTGCTCGCTTTCAGCATCCGCCGCGGAACTGTCGCCTTGCCAGCCAGCCACCACTTGTCGGCAAACGACGTCGCTGGCCACGGCTGGCAAATCGCCAGATGAGCAGCCAATCTGCGACAGCCCGAAGGTTCGCAGATGTACGGAATCGGCAGGGTCACCACTCGTGTTCTCCTCTGCGGCCCGATGTGAGTCGAAGAAGATGCCGGCCGGTGTAAAGGCATCGAGATAGAGGTACTGAGCGATGGAGTCGGTGGCGGTGTCGAACTGCTGTTCGTCCAGTCGCTCGCCCAGCGGGACCAAGTAAGTGTGCTTGAAGATGGGAGTGTCTTCGTCGCTGGCAGACAGTTGGCAGGCGATGTCGCCCGGATAACTTCTTGTACGATGGTAGTGATGCAATTCGCCCAGGCAGGCATAGGCGTTGGCCACTGCCATGTCGTGCTCATCTGGCCGGCCACTGGTTGAGTGCGTGAGCATGCCCAGCAGACGCTCGTCGGACAAGTCGAGTTCGACGAGGATTTTTCGCGCCATGGCCGCAACGTCGAGTACCATGCCGCTGCCGGTTCCGCCGGAAACCGAGGCCACGATATACACGCGTGGCGTCCGATCGCCGGGCGCGATGCCTACGGCCTCGGCCGACGCGGCCAGGGCGTCTGGCGCGGTCACGGCGGCCAAGTTTTTACGGAGTCGTTCTAGTACTGCCGGGGCGTGGTCGACCAGGGCCAGTCGGCCCAGGGGACGGAGCCCTTTTGTCTTCAGAGAACGCGGGATGTTGTAGAGCCAGCGGCGGCTGAGCCATGCGAGGTATTTCTGAGCGTTGGACCGATATTGCTGCGTGCGTCGTAACGGCAGAGCCAACGTCTCCTGTGGCGATAGTGCCGTAAGCGAATTTCCAGCCATGGCGTCGGCAATCGCGCTGGGGTCCGTGTCGAGCATCATCATCTTTATGGACGGAATGTCGACGTCGCCGTAGAGGTCGTTAAGCCGGCCACGCAACTGCCTCAGCACTCTCGCGCCGGTCCCTCCGATGCCTAACAGCAAAGTCGGCTGCAAACGCTGTTGATCGGCCAAGACCTCAATGGGCGGCAAATCCTCGACCTGAGGCGCTGGCCCAAGTGCTTGGGCGACCGACCAGGTGTTCGGCTGGGGACGTTGCGGAGGGTCGGTGGTGCCTCGTTCCAGGGCCACGGTGGCCATTGTGGCCGCGGTGTGTGGCTTGGGCTTGGGCTTGATGCTATTAAAATCGACTGGGGTGGTCACGCTATCCGCGCGTGCGGGTGCTTTAGTGGGTGCATCCGCGGGAGCCGATGATTGTTTTCTGTTGATGCCGGATTGACTTATGGCAGCCAGGCTGTCGACCATGGCCCGACAGTTGGGGAATCGCTCCTCGGGATTTTTGGCCAAGGCGCGGGCGATCGTTGCTCGCTCTATCGCGGGAAGCGGTCCGAGGCGGGGCTCGGC
>CAZISU010000345.1:0-6412 GCA_964541935.1 uncultured Planctomycetaceae bacterium
CGTCGCGACCGTGATGCTGGCGGTGCTCGCCTTTCGCTCGCGACGGGCCAAAAGCGATAGCGGACGTCTGGCAGGTCCGGTGGCCGTGGCGTTGTTCATGGGGCTGACAATGGTGGGCGTTTTCACGAACTCGCTGCAGCGAAGGAGTGAGAACGTGGCCGAGCACGTGGCCGCCGTCAAACGCGAGCTGCCCAGCGATGCAGCCTTGGTAAGCCTGGGATATACGCACCATCAGTTCGCCTACTATTATGGCGAGGCAATCCCGATGGTGGAGATCCCCCCGGCTGACGGCTCGCCCGGGCCGGAAGTCGAGTATTTCTGCTTTCACCACCGGCGAGTCACTCCCGCACAACTCGGGTTCGAGTACGAAACAATCGCGGTGGTGCCGTGCTCGCGTTTTCGAGAGAAGGAAACCGACGACTTGGTGACCGTGGCGCGGCGGGTTGGGCCATCGCCATGAAGTGCAATTGACTTATTCCCCGAAAATATGGTACTGTTTTGCCCTCTATGGCCTGCCCTCTATGGTAATGGTGGCCAGTGTGGCCACTCAGGTAAGTGGGGCGTTTAAGGTTAATTGCGGGGAATAGATATGAACTACGCGTCGCTGGGACCGGTTGCGGTTTATCTGCCCGAGAGGGTGGAGGACAATGCCTGGCTGAAGAGCGAATTTCCCGATTGGCCCATGGACGTTATCTATGAGAAGATTGGCATCGAAGCCCGGCATGTGGCCGCGGCGGACGAGTGCGCTTCGGATCTGGCCGTAAAAGCGGCCCAACGGCTCTTCGAGGAGCACGACATCGAGCGGGATTCGATCGACTTTCTGCTGTTCTGCACGCAAACGCCCGACTATCCCTTGCCGACGACGGCCTGTCTGTTGCAAGATCGCTTGGGGCTGCCAACTTCCATCGGGGCCCTGGACTACAATCTCGGCTGTTCGGGCTACGTTTACGGTCTTTCGCTGGCCGACGGGCTGATTCGTGGAGGCATGGCAAATCGGGTGCTGTTGATCACGGCCGAGACGTATTCGAAATATATCCACCCGGAAGACCGCTCGTTGCGAACGGTTTTCGGTGACGGCGCGGCGGCCACTCTGATCGAGGCCTCGCCGCAGCAGTCTATCGGGCCTTTTGTTTTTGGGACAGACGGACGCGGGGCCAACCATCTGATGGTTACCGAGGGCGGCGCCCGACCGCAAGACAAGGCCCATAAACCCAGCAAGCGCAAGCGTTGGGACAGCAGCCTGTTCATGAACGGGCCGGAGCTGGTGAAGTTCGCCTTGGACGTCGTGCCCGACATGGTCGAGAATCTGTTGGCCGAGGAAGAGATCGAGCAGGCCGACATCGACATGTTTCTCATGCACCAGGCCACCACGCACATGCTCGACCATCTGCGCAACCGGCTAGAAATCGAATCCGAGCGGATGCCGATGAATCTGCACGCGCAAGGCAACACGGTTTCTTCGACGCTGCCCATTTTGGCATCCGATCTGCGCGATTCGGGGCGTCTGCGTCCCGGGAAACAGACCATGATGATCAGTTTTGGCGTGGGGCTTTCTTGGGCCGGTTGCCTGTGGCGCGAGACTTGGGAAGCCAAGCAGGTCAAAGGCATCGAGCATGCGGCAGTGGCCGAGCAGACGCGATTGCCACGCGCGGCCTGATATCGCGGCTATTGCATCTGGCTATCTGCGGGGTCATAATGAATCGAAAAGTGCCGTTCGAGTCAAAGTGCCAAGATTAACGGAGTTCTCCGATGCAATTCACTTCCAGAAGTGTGATGTTGTCGCCGTCTCGCCTACGAGGCCGTTTCCTGAACAGATTCACTGCGTTTTTGCTCGCCGTCATCACCCTGTGCTTGCCCTTAGCGACTGGGAAATGCGCGGAGCAATCAACTTCCGTCAAAGCACCTAATATCGTGCTGGTATTTATCGACGATATGGGCTGGAGCGACCTGGGTTGTTACGGCAGTCGCTTGTACGAAACGCCGAATATCGATCGTTTGGCCAAGCGGGGGATGCGGTTTACGAATGCCTATGCGGCCTGCACGGTTTGTTCGCCCAGCCGGGCCGCCTTGCTGACCGGCAAGTATCCGGCCCGTCTGCATTTGACCGATTGGATCGCCGGCCATCGGCCGAAGAATCCCAAGATGCTGATCCCCGATTGGACCAAGCGGCTTGTGCCCAACGAGACGACACTGGCCGAGCGGCTCAAGTCGGCCGGCTACGCAACCGCGCATGTGGGCAAGTGGCACCTGGGCGACGAGGCTTGTTATCCGCAGCATCAGGGGTTCGATATCAACATCGGCGGCGATCATTGGGGCCAGCCCGCCAGTTACTTCTGGCCCTATAAGAGCAAACCCCGTGGCAAGCGCGCCGCACGCCAAACCCCCATGCCGCCCGGCGGTCAAAAGGGCGAGTATCTGACCGACCGCCTGACCGACGAGTCGATGCGTTGGATTCGCGAGAAAAAAGACGGGCCGTTTTTCATCTACCTGGCGCATTACGCGGTGCATACGCCCTTGCAAGCCAAACCCGAGTTGGTGGAATACTATCGCAAGAAAATCGAAAAATCGGGACCGATTGACGGGCAGGGGTGTGCGGTCTATGCCGCCATGGTGCATAGCGTGGACGAGAGCCTAGGGCGGATCACCGATGAGCTCGCGCGGCTGAAGATCGCCGATAATACGATCGTGATTTTCAGCTCGGACAATGGTGGTTTGATTCTCCCGTTTTGTAAAGGGCGGCCGGTTACGGCCAATTTGGGACTGCGGGCGGGCAAGGGGTCGGCCTACGAGGGTGGCGTTCGCGTGCCGCTGATCGTAGACTGGCCCGGAGTGGTGCGGCCCGGCAGCACCTGCGACGTGCCGGCCATCGGCGTGGACGTGTTTCCCACCGTGTTGGATATGGCCGGCGTTGGCAACGGTGGTGTTCTCGACGGACGTCAAGAAATCGACGGCGAGAGCGTCGATGGCGAGAGTCTAGTTCCGCTTTTGAAGCAAACCGGCACGCTCGAACGAGACGCGATTTACTGGCATTACCCACATTATCATCCCGGCGGGGCCAAACCTTACAGTGCCGTACGCCAGGGCGACTTGTGTTTGATCGAATTTTTCGGCGACAAGCGAATCGAATTGTACAATCTCAAGGAGGATCTGGGACAGAAAACCAACCTTGTCGAGCGGATGCCCGAGAAGGCCAAGCAGCTTCATCGCAAACTGGCCGCTTGGCGGAAAAGTGTCGGCGCGCAATTGCCGACGCCGAATCCGGATTACGACCTGCGGAAAAAAACACAGGGGCGACCTTGGTTGCGATAGTGGACCTGGGACATGGCGATGAAAATCGATATCACCGAGCGGCAAAAGTTCGTCGAGCAAATGCGGTTGCGAGGGATTAAAAACCATCGCGTGCTTGCGGCCCTGGGCAACGTTCCGCGCGAGCGGTTCGTTTTAGGCGAATACGCAGTCGAGGCCTACGACGACCACGCCTTGCCGATCGATTGTGGTCAGACTATCAGCCAGCCTTATATGGTGGCGATTATGAGCGAGGCCATGGAACTCTCGGGCCACGAGAAGGTGCTGGAGATCGGCACCGGCAGCGGCTACCAGACGGCCGTTTTGGCCGAACTGGCCGACCACGTCGTCAGCGTGGAGCGACATCGGCTCCTGTCCAACAAGGCGGCCGAGGTGCTCGATGAACTACACTACGACAATGTGACGTTGCTGGTGGGCGACGGTTCGTTGGGCTGTCCGTCCGAGGCGCCTTTCGACCGCATCATGGTCACCGCCGCTTCGAAGGATTGTCCGCCGGCGCTGTTCGAGCAGCTTGTCGAGGGCGGAATTATCGTGGTGCCCGCGGGCGGCAGAGGGTCGCAGACGCTCGAAGCAGTCCACAAAATCGACGGCCGGCCAAAGCGGGTGCCGATCTTAGAATGCCGCTTCGTTCCCTTGATCGGCAAGCAAGGTTGGGAGGACGCGTAACGGGCTGCTAACGCGTATACATTTCGGCTCTGGTCCAACGCCGGTCGTTTATTCCCGGGCGGGCGAAAAGGACTTGGAAGAGTTGCAAAGCGCCGCTTTCGAAGGCCGCCGCCGAGCCGCTGAGGTACATGCGCCAGGTGCGGACGAAATCCGCATCGAACTTTCTTAGCATCTTATTTTCGGCGGCATTGAATCGGTAGAGCCAGTGGCGTAGGGTCTTGGCATAGTGTAGCCGCAGGTTTTCGACGTCGAGGATCGACATCCCGAATGGCTCCCAAATCTCCAGCATTTGCCGCAAGCTGGGCATGTATCCGCCGGGAAAAATTCGCCGCCTGATCCAGGAGTTGCACTCTATCGGTTGGTTTTGCCCGATGGAATGCATCAAGCCGCGACCGTTGGTGTCCAGGCAGCGATCGAGCACGCTGCCGAACTCTTGGTAATAGCGGCTGCCGACGTGTTCGAGCATCCCTACCAACACGAAGGCGTCGAAACGGCCGCTGATGTTGCGATAGTCGTCGTTGATAAACTCCACGCGTGAGCCGAGCCCTTCAGCTTTGAGACGCAGGCGGCTATAATCGAGTTGTTCTTCGGAAATATTGAAGGCCTTGACCTTGACGCCGTAGTGTTTGGCCATGTGGATGGAGAGGGCTCCCCATCCGCCGCCCACGTCGAAGACCGATTCGTCGCGGCGAAGCTCCAGCTTGCGGCAGATATGGTCCATCTTGGCCACTTGGGCGTCTTCCAGCGAGACGTCGCGAGAGGGGAAGTAGGCACAACTGTAGAGCATTTGGCGGTCGAGCCAAATGCGGTAGAAGTCATTGCCGATATCGTAATGGTGATGGATGTTGGCCTTGGAACCGTGGATGGAATTTTTTTGCAGCATACGCCGCAAGGCGTTTGTGCCCGATGCTAAGCAACGCCGCAGCAAGCTTTTGTTCGCTGGGGCCGAATGCCGCGCGCGATAGAATTCTTCCAGGAAATCGATCAGGTCGCCTTCGAGTTCCACTTGGCCGCTGGCATATGCTTCGGGGAATTGCATTTCTGGATCGAAGATAATTTTCCACAGCGTGCGACGGTTTTTGATCGTGACCCGAGCCCGCGGCAAGCTATTGGCCTTAGCAATTCCTTTCCCGTTGAATGTTTCGCCGTTCCACAAAACTATGCAGAAGGCCGGCTGTCCCATCTGATCGAGGAGCTTGCGCACCAGACGACGTTCCAGGGGCCGAACTTGAGTTGTGTCGGGGTGAGGCTCGACGGTGGCTGTCGATTGCCGCTCCGCTGGATAGATTGGCCCCGGTATTTGCTGTTTAGCGTTGGAGGGCGTTTCTTCGGTGGACGGGGGTGTCTCTGTGGGTAGATGCGTCGACATACAACTCACCTCGCAATAGGTTTCTATCTGTCACGGTTAACCGGCGGGGGGGCCCGACAATGGTAGCCTGAATAGGTCCAGATGCGTCTGCCCGGGTAACTTCTCCACAAGATTCTAGAGGCGGCCAACGAGCGGACAACCCCAAGAAGAGGGAGAGACGGGGGGAATGATCGAGGACCAATGTCCAAAGATCAATGAGCGGTGGCAACAGAAATTTGTTTAGCCCGGTCGCTTGCGACCGGCGTGGAGTCTTGTTCTTCCGGTGACTTACGCGTGGTGCGGTCGAAGGCAATCAACTCTTTGGCCGTGGCGATCAGCAGGCGTCCTTGCGCGACTATCAGATTCCCGCCGGAAGCTTTCTTTGGGCCAAGCTCGATGGACTTGACCAACTGGGCCGATTTTTGATCGAAGACGTAGATTTTTTCGCGTGTGGGCCAGTAGACGTGCCGACCGGCCAACAGACCGCGTCCGAATCCGGGGCCGCTCTGTGCACGGGGCCAGACCGTTTTGAGCTTGCCGCCCGTGCCGAGGCCATTGCCGGCGCCGGTTTCTATCCAATACAGACATTTGCCCGAGGCGATCAGCCGCCCGTTGGCAATGCCCAAGAGCTGTGTGACGTTTTCTACCTGCGGGCCGGTTTGCCAGAGGATCTGGCCGGTCACGGCGTCGAGGGCGAAGATCCGCGAGCTATCCGCGGGCGCGATGTATAGCACGCCATGATGGTATAGGCAAGGGTTGAGATCGTTTGGCACCGCTGACTTGGCTATCGTCGCGGCTCGCGATAATTCGGGCCGTTTCGTTTGTGGATATAGGCTGATCCATTCCAACTGCCCGTCGGCGGTCGAAAGCGCGGCCACGGCGCCGAGGTTGGTGTTGTAGTAAATCCTTTCGCCCTTGAGCGTCAGCAATTGGTGTGTTGTCAGTGTTTGCATGGCGAGGGTTGTGGGTTCGGCTCCACAGATGTACCGCCGCCAGCGTCTGCGGCCGGTTTGCGCGTCGTAACAGGCCACGTAGGCCTGTGGGCGGATGCCGAGCATGCGCATGGCCACGTAGACGTTTTCGCCGTCGCAA
>CAZISU010000346.1:0-6406 GCA_964541935.1 uncultured Planctomycetaceae bacterium
TCTGAGCGGCGAGTGGGTGGACGAGCTACGTTGGGAAGTGAATGTTGCCACAAATGATGGAGCGGGGATATTCATTTCATTGGTTGACACAGGTGACGCAAATTGCGACGGTGTTGTCGATGAAGATGACGCTGGCATTCTGGCTGCCAACTGGCAATCGGCCGGGGTGACCTGGAGGGACGGCGATTTCAACGGTGACGGGGCTGTGGACGATGCCGACGCAACACTTTTGGCAGCGAACTGGCAGCAAAGCTCGGGTAGTTATAATGCGATTGTTCCCGAGCCTAGCGCGTTTACGCTGTTGGTCAGCCTGATCGTGGTGTGTCTTCTGACACCAATTAGGTTTGCATTTAAGCCTGCGAATTAGTAAGCTAGTGCAATCGGGACGGCCTCGGGTGACTTGCAAGCGCCCTGTCCTAGGGTTCCCGTCGCTCCCGACAAAGCGAAGGAAACCGGCAGTGCTGATTTCCACCGGATCAAACGATTCATCCGGCAATTCCTGGTTGCTTTTGGCCACTTTCGCCGCGTACTCTTCGATCTTGTCAGAGTGGCGGGTTATCTTGCGATAGGTGGCAGTGGTGGCCTTTGCAAAAACCCGTTCAGTGGGTGAACTAGTTTTTTTACCTCTGCCACCCTTTCCCGGCACAAGCAGCCCGCCAAGCCTAGCCTGGATAAGCAGCTTGGCCTCCTGGATGGCGTTGACGCTTTCCGTGTCGGCCTTGATCCGCCGGGCGTACTGGTTCATGGCCTCAGCTTTGGCAAGCGCGCCGGCAGCCTGGAAAGACGTTAGGATTGACGGCAGGGTAGGCGTTTTCGCTCACACGCGATAGAATGTCAGGCATCGGGACGGCCGGAACCGCCGACGGGCGACCGGCCAAGCGGCCCGGGCCGGCAGGGGTTATTCGCCTTTCGCCCTGCCGGCTCGGGCCGACCCGCATTACGAAAGGCGAAATAATGTCGGATTATTTTCTCTACTTCCGTTGCTGGCCGGACATAATCGCGGGTTTTCCTGTCGAGGAATTCAATTCACTACGCAATGACGAGATCGAACCCGCTCTGAATCGGTTTGCTTTGGATTGGCTTCGCTCCCATCGGGTCGAGGTTCGCAAGCTGGTCAAGCAACGGCTTGTCGAACAAAAAGAGGTAATCAAACGGCGGCGCGGTGTGACTGCGTCCCGACCAGACGGGAAGTGGGGGCCTCGACCGCAGCGGTCCAAACCGCGGCCGTCTGTTCGTACTCACAGGTCGCCTCGCAAGTCTCTGTTTCGTCGCGTTGGCGACTATGCCGGCTGGTTCGTTCAGAACTCCATGATCTTCGAGGACAAGGAGAGCGGGGAGGTTAAGTCGGCAGGGCCGCTTGTTGCGGTCTATCACACTTCGGATCAGGGATTTGCCGAAAAGGTCGTCTCCATATTGAATTGCGATTGGAGCGAATACGAGTCCGGGTATCCGCGTCGCGACTACGACCCAACTTCAGGCGCACTTGGGAAGCCGCTTTTTCATCTCGAAACGGAACTGAATCCACGGTTCGGCCTTCTTCATGCCCGCGACGCCTCAAAAGAGCGATTTCGCTTGATGATGTTGCAGGTTGCGAACGTGAAGAAGAACGAACCGCCCGACGTGCTTCACCCAGATTTGCACCTTGCTATTGCACAGCGGACAATGAGGGTGATTAACGAGATGGAGGCAGCGTGGCGGCCATCGAAGCCGCCCAATAAGAAGAAGCGCCAACGACGCAAGCCGGACCCCAAGGTTGCGGAGCGTCGCGCAGAGCGAGCCGAACAAGCGAAGATCGACAGAGAAATCTTTGCGGACTGGCGCAAAGATACGTGGAGGGAGTACCAGAACTACGTTGACTTGAAGAACGAGAACTTGCCCGATGGCTGGCCTAAGCTGGATCGCAGTTACGTTGAATATGCTATCGGCCGAGAGAAGGCGCGATTGAAGCGGCTCAACAAGTGGCCGCCCGAGTGATTCTGGCCTCCGCCTGACGGTCGCGCCCAGAGAATCCGTCGGGCGGTCTCTTGCCGTCTTTCTTCGGCAAATCACGCCCTTTTCTGACAACGCGCCTGACGTTCTGCGCGCACGCCCCGAAACGTCCATCAGGCGATTCCGGGACATGCGCGGCCGTTTCTGGAAAATGGCACTCATGCGGCGGGCACTTCGCCCAATGCGAATTAAATCCGAGAGGATCAAATCATGAGTGTTATTTCTCCACCGGCGGATGCTTCTGCCCAAGACGGTTCTGTTCGTGGTGGGCATGCAACACAAGACGGTTCTGTTCGTGGTGGGCATGCAACAAAGATCAAGGGGCAAATCGTTCACGTTGCTTCCACCGCGCAATTGCTCGACGTGCAAGCCGTTGCCGCTCTACTTGGCTGTTCGACCCGTCACGTTTATCGACTCTCTGATGCCGGCAGAATGCCTCGCCCTGTTAAATTGGGCGCTTTGGTCCGCTGGTCAAAATCGGCAATCGAAGAATGGATTGCTGACGGTTGTCCCTCTTGTCGAAAAGGAATTCGATAATGATTCGACGCACTTCCCGTTACGATTCCCGTAAATGTGAACAGAGTGAGAGTGAACGCCGCAAGGCCGACGCTTTGCTGACGTTGACCGAAAGACGCGAAATCTACATTATCCAGGCTCGCCGGATATTGCTAAGAACGTTGCTCGACAGCAAAACCGCAACGGTTGACGATGTTAGACAATCGATCGAACTACCTGCTGGTATAAATCCGAAATGTTTCGGCGCTATGCCGGGCTCACTGGCTCGGGCAGGAATTATACGGGCTGCTGGCTTTGCAAAAACAAGCCGGCCCGAGGGGCACGCTCGCTCCGTGACTGTCTGGGAGCTTGCCGACCGAGAAGCTGCCAAGCAATGGCTGCAAGCTCATCGTGATTTGCCTGATGACCAATCAGAGGTGGACAGGCAAAGTTTTCTATTTCCAGTTAATCCTACTAACGAACCGAGCCCGACGGATGCAGCCACCGGGCTCGGCATGGAGGCCAAATAAATGACCCCTCGAAAATCACTATCTGACATTTTACACCAGGGCGAACGGGAAAATCTATCCCTTGCATGGGGTGAAACCCAAGCTGCCGGAGACTTCTTGCCTCTGCCGTCGTGCGAATACGTCGCCCGGATCATCGGCGGGGAACTGTTCACGAGCAAAACCAAGGGCACGGCCGGGTACAAGTTGGCCTTCCGCGTTTTGGAAGGCAACCACCAGGGCCAGCGATTCTGGCATGACATTTGGTTGACGACAGCCGCTCTGCCGATGGCGAAGCGTGATCTTGGAAAGCTTGGGGTAACGTCGCTTGAACAACTCGAAAGACCGTTGCCGCCCGGTATTCGGTGCAAGGTGAAGCTGGCCTTGTGCAAGAACGATGACGGCACCGAGTACAACCGGGTTCGGTCTTTTGAGGTAATAGGGATCGACACGCCCGAGGAAGACGCCTTTGCACCGAATACCGGCAACGCTGCCGAGCCGGACGGACCAGTTGACACGTCCTTCGACACCAATGCTTTAGAAGCCGAAAAAGGTGACAAATGAAAAACATGCCCTACGGGTTTCGTATCGTAGGGCCGACTTGGAAACGCCGCCGGTTGGTTGATGCCACCGGCGCGTTTGCCGGGTATGCCCGATGTGACGAAAAGGCGGAAGTCGGACGGGAAGGCTATATGTCGGCTTTCCAGTTTGACGAAGACTTCCGCTGTCTGTTGACTGAAACCGGCTCGACGGCCGGCTACACGGGGCTGTGTTGGTCGCCGTGGCTTTGGTTCGACATCGACCGCGAAGAACTGGCCGACGCTCTGGTGGACGCTCGACGCTTGGCAAGTTTTCTTGCTGAGTGGTATAGGTTGCCCGAGGAATCGCTTTTGATTTTCTTCAGCGGGTCCAAGGGTTTTCATATTGGCTTGCCGACCGCGCTGTGGTCGCCCGAGCCGTCCGACGTGTTTCATCAGGTTGCCCGTCGGTTTGCTGAGAACATGGCCGAACTGGCCAGCGTGGTGATCGACTCGGGCGTTTATGATCGTGTTCGAGCCTTTCGGGCACCAAACAGCCGGCACCCAAAGACTGGCCTTCATAAACGATGGCTTTCGTTCGATGAGCTTATGGGGCTTTCGCTGGATGCGATATTGGACCGAGCTAAACAGCCCGAACCGTTCGACCTACCGGACGCACCAGGGCCAAACGACCAAGCTGTGGCCGACTGGCAAGTGGCCGGGCGACAAGTGGCCGAGCAAATCGAAGCGAAGGCCACTCGATGTGCTGCCAATACCGAGGACGCGATGCTCAACCGGCAGACGCTCGAATTTATCCGCGACGGCGCCGACGTGGGTGATCGACATCGGCTCTTGTTTTCTGCTGCCGCGAACCTGGCCGAGTTTGGGTGCTCGCCAGCCTTGGCCGTTGCATTGCTCGAAGAACCCGGGCTCGACGCCGGTTTACCTCCCAGAGAGGTCCGCCGGCAGATCGAGTGTGGTCTTTCGTCTGTTGCGACAAGCCCAACGCCCGAGGATGCCACGCAATCGCCGCGAAGCACGTCAGACGATGAATCACACCAGGAACCCGAACGACGCGATACGGGCGATTCTGCGGATTCAGAAGGGCAGTCTTGCCAGCAATTGACAGGGGCGTCCAGTCCGACGACAAACGAACTGGCCGCGCTATGGGATCGCTCGGCGCCGACGCCGGCACCTTCCACATCAGACCAAGACATTGGGCCAACGTCGTTATCTACACTACCGCCACGGTTCAAGCCGCTGCCGCCGAAGGCCGTGACCACCGGTAAACTTGACACGCCGTGCTGCTGTGGATCGGCAGAGTATGCTGACGTGGAAATAAGCGACGGACGTACCCGCCGCGACTGTCGGCAATGCGGTAGGTTTCTAGGCTGGGGCCAATGGTATGACCAGGGAGGGCCGACAGCATGAGCCAACGAGAAGCAAACTTCATCACCGCCATTGATGTTTTCGATGGTTGGCGTGATGACATCCACACCGGCTCGCCGCCCGTGTTTTATCCAATCGGCTCGGGTGAACTTGAGAGAATCGAAATTGGTCCTAAGCTGGTAACGCTCATCGGTGGGGCACCGGGGGCAGGCAAGACCGCCTTTACCATGCAAGCCGTGGTCGATGCGTTACGATTGACGCCAAACTTGCGGGCTCTGGTGTGCAACGTCGAAATGCCGCCGACCGTCCTCCTGGATCGGCAATTATCGCGGATATCGGGTATCGACCTGGGAACGATTCGCTACCGCCGATTCACTGCTGAACACGCCGAACGACTCGACCAAGCAATCAGCGTCCTAGAACCGCTCGCTGAACGACTGGCTTTCGTATCACCTCCTTTTAATCTGGACAATGTGGCCCTTGCCGCCGACGACTTTAATGCCGACATGCTAATGCTAGACTACATTCAACGGATCCCGCCTCCGGGCGTTCACGGAGACAGGCGAGGATCGGTCGATGCAACCATGAACTATCTGCGACAATTCGCCGACGCTGGCATTGCAGTGGTGATTGTGGCCGCCGTTTCACGGACCAAGGATAGCAAGGGCCGGTCGAGCTACTCGGGCGACGGGCTGAACTTGGCCAGTTTCCGCGAATCATCTGAACTCGAATTCGGTGCCGACGACGCCTTTATTCTGGTGCCGGAAGAAAATTCCAATATGGTAACACTTCGACATCTGAAGGCACGCCACACCGAAGCAAAAGACATTGTCTTGAATTTCGATCGCAATCTGCAACGCTTCGAGGTTGTCGACGACGGTAAATACAAGCCGCCGTCTGGCAAACAGCAATCGGCCTTGGCCACAATGTGGGATCGGACCGAACCGGCAGATAATGGATTCGAGGAATTCGCGGAGTTTGCCGGATGAGTGCCCGAAATAAACCACAAACGCTTTCGGGATGTTCGGTACTTCCGCCAATGGAACCGACGACGCCGCCGGTAACCCCGACAAAGAAGACAACCACGCCCACAAACACAAAGAAAGCGAAGAAAAAGCCGGCTCGCCGCAAGACGGCCGACCGGTTCGGCGTGTTGAACGAGTTCGCCGACGTTACCCTACGGAACCTTAGCCGGGCGGAAATCGCCGTCTGGTTGCTTTTGTGGCGTGATACCCGCGATGGCACCGCCCGGACTTCGCAAGCCGACCTTGCACGTCGGGCCGGCGTTAATCTTTCGACCGTAAAACGGGCCGTGGCTCGGCTGGAAAAGAGTGGTCTTGTGACCGTGGTTTCCCGTGGTGACCTATGGCGAGGTCCATCCCGTTACGCTATCCATCCCAGAGATCGACATGAACCACAAACGAGAACATAGGCAAACCGCCCCACCCAAGCGGCTTGGGGCACCGATGCGACCAACAAACGGGGGGCACCCGGGCGCATTTCGCTACA
>CAZISU010000347.1:0-6397 GCA_964541935.1 uncultured Planctomycetaceae bacterium
CAGGGCTTGCGTAACCTGGCAACGTCGAGCGACGTACCGGCCCTTCGGGCTGCTCGCAAAGACGCCCAAGGGCAAGCATCGCGACGAGATCGAGAAAACCATCCTGCTGGTTTGCAATAAAACGAAAAACGCCGACGAGCGGGCGGCACCCGTGCTGGCCGTGCTCGAAAAGGCCGACGACAACGGCCGCTGCCTCTTGCTGCCGGTAGCAGGACGTCTGGGCGGAACCGCGGCCTTAAAAACCATCGACGCGGCCGTCAAAAGCGACAACCCTAAAATCCGCGACGCGGCCGTCCGTGCCCTCTGCAACTGGCCCGACGCCACGGTGGCCGACCGCCTGCTGGCTATGGTTAAACAAACGCAAAACAGGTCGCATCGCACCTGGGCCCTGCGGGCCTACATCCGCGTGGTCAGCCTTAAAAGCGAACGCCCGCTGGCCGAAACGCTCGCACTTCTGCGCGGCGCCATGCAGCTAGCCAAGGCCGACCCCCAGCGGCGGCTCGTGCTCCAGCGGGCCGCCACCGTCCGCACCATGGACACCTTGCGCTGGGTGGTTCCCTATCTCGACAACCCCGACCTGAGCCAAGCGGCCTGCGGGACCGTGGTCGAGTTGGCCCACCACCGCTTCCTGCGTAACCCCAACAAAGCAGAGTTCGCCAAGCCCCTGAAAAGGGTTACCGAAATCTCCAACGACCCCAAGCTAGTCGAACGCGCGAAGCGTTACATGCTTGGCTTGTGAGCGTTGAGGCTTGTCGCATTAAGGAATTTGCCAGTATTGCGTCACCTCGCCATCACGCGGAGTGTGATGAGTACAGGCAAAATGTCAGTGCCTCTACCGCCCCACCCGATAAACATGCGTCTTCGTGCGGATAATCAACGCATCGTCGAGCACGGCCGGCGAGCCCATGCAGCCGGCCTCCAACTTATTTTCGTGCAACAGTCTGAACTGCTTGGGATTGGCCTCGATCACCCGCGCGAGGCCTTTGTCTTCGTCGAAGAAGTAGATGAGGCCGTCGGCGTGGATCGGCGACGCGCTGTGGCGGCCGCCCATGCGATGCGTCCAGGCCGGTTGGCCGGTCTTAATATCTAGGCAAGAGACGATGCCTTTATCGCTGACCATGTAAAGATGATCTTTCACGATCAACTGCGAAGGCCGCGTGGGAGTTGCTTTGCGGCACGTCCAGGCGATGTGCGTTTTCGTCACGTCGCCGCTGCCGTCCGGACGCACGGCCAGCAACCGCAGACCGCCCTCGGTGCTGATGAACACCAGGCCGTGACTGTACAGCGGGCGAGCGGCCGCGTTGAACCCGCCGTGGTAGACGGTCCACAACTCCTCGCCGTTTGACGGGTTGTAAGCCACCGTGGCAACCGCGGCCGGGCTGATAAGCTGGCGTCGACCCTTGTGCTCGATCACCGTGGGCGTGCAGAACGCCTTCTTCATGTCACCGTCGTCGCTGCCGTAATCGATCGTGCGGTCCGTCTTCCAAACGGTCTTGCCGGTGTCTTTGTTCAAAGCCACAACATACTGAAAATCGAATCCATCAAAATTCACGATCAGCAGATCTTCAAAAATGATGGGCGACGATCCCGGCCCGCGAAAATGATCGCAGCGCAGATCTTGCCGCGACCATAGGATCTTGCCATTGGACATATCGAGACAGGCCGTGCCCGCGCTTCCATAATGAACCCACAGACGCCCCTGCTCGACCACGGGCGTGGGACTGGCGTAGCTATTATACGGATAGCAGAACATCGGCTCGGCGATTTCGAAAACCGTAATGTCGTGCAAGATCTTGCCGCTACGGCCATCCACGCAAATCGCAAAAAGTTTCTTCCCGTCCTCGGTGGCTGAAGTCATCCAGATTTGATTACCCCAAACCACGGGCGACGACCAGGCCTTGCCCTCGATAGCCGTCTTCCAGCAGACGCCCTTGGTCTCGTCCCACTCCAGCGGCAACGACTTAGAACTAGCCTGGCCATTTCCAGCAGGCCCGCGAAACTGGTTCCACGCTTCGCCGCCAAAGAGCGAACTTGTAATCGGCAGCAAGACAATAAGTAGCGTCGGCAAGCAAGATCTCATCAAGAAAGTTCTCCGCAACAGGGCAGGCAATTGGTAGGCTGGAATCCGGGAATCCCAATTCTACCATTTTCATGGCCTGAATGCAGCGAGTTTCGGGCAGAGATCCTTGCTCTATTGCGATCCGCATATCAGCCTTGACATCACAAAGCGAGTGATTGATGATCCAAACCATCAGTTTGACTACGCTAATGGTGGGGGTGGCATCGGTTTGCTATCTATCGTGCAAACCAGCGGATAGCGTAACGGCCAGGGCTTTTGTGGAAGCGGAGCGTGTAGGGGTCGCAAAGCCAGCGTTCTACGAAACCGTCGGTGCGTGGCATCAGCCAACCAAAATCCCAACCGTCGCTAGTGTATCGCATGGGAATTTCGGGCCGAACACGAATTACCGGTTGAGAGCCCCCGCAAAATAATTTTCTCTGCGTGCAGTAGTATCCTGGACCGGTTTGCACAAATACGGTGTGGTCGGGGATTGGCTCGGAGTTTATGGCCATGTCGGCGCAAAGTCCACGAATGCCGACCTTGATCTCCCGCCCCTCGCTAAAGGCATCGCAGAGCGCTGTCAAGGAGCCAGAAGTCGGCCGACCGTCCGACGCGTGCGAAAAGACTTCCTCCCATTCATCGCAGACTAAAAAAGAATAGCGATTGAACTCGTAGATGAAGTTGCTGCTGGGTGCGTTCGTGTCGGCATCCCAACTGTCTTGCTGGTGGTATTTACGCATGTCACTATGATTGCTTACCGCAGAGGGGCCGTGCGGGCCGTCAACAGGTGGTCCGTCCAGATGCGGCCGGGCAATGGCCTGCTGCCCGTCCTGGTTATACATGAAGAACGACATCGAGGGCCTCTCCCCGAACCCATCAGGAGGACAAATCGGCATTCGTTGCGACATTATTCCCGCCGTCCAGCAATCATTAAGCAGATAGGTCACGCGAAAATCGGAGACTTCGCGAACGAGTTCTGCATTATCGGAGTGAATGTCGACGTGCTCGTTGTAAACGAACTCGGTCAGAATCCGCAGGTCGGCCCCGCGCCGAATTGCGTTACATAATGCTTCAGAATTGCCTGAGGTTACCGATCGATGGTCGTTTAATTCCAATGCGGATGACCATCGCGTCTTTGCATGGCCGCCAACCCCGTGATGTCGATGCGTTCTGTGTCTGGATGTGTAATCACTCGTTGACATATTGAACTATTATCCTTTACTTACTTCCTGGTCCCGCATGGGTTCGTGCAACTCCACCGGAATTACCACGCGGTACGGCTGAGCGGGGATGCTTTGCGACAACTCCTGAAGGATGTCGCCAATTTTTGCGGCAATATCTTTGAACGACCACTTAGGCTCTACGCGTGTGCAAGACGATACGTCGCTGCATGGTGTAGTTTCATCTTGATGATCGAAGGCGATTTCCACATCGTCAGGAACTCTCAGGCCAAGCTCTGTTGCAACCGATACTATTGCACCTGCTTGGTAAGAACCTCGCGTAATGATGCCTGTGGGACGGTTTTCCCCCGTTAACAAATCTTTGGTGATTGTACGCAAGACCATGATGTCATTGCGAACCAATCGTAATGTCAGTGCGTTGCGGGGCAAGTCCGTCTCAGATAGGGCTGCATTGATTCCATCGAAGAAAAGATTGTCCCCCGGCCGACCGGCCCCAGTCATCAAAAGTGCAATGTGGCGATGTTCACGCGAGATTAGATATTGGGCCAACAGTCGTCCGCACTCAAAATTATCCGAATCCACCGATGCCAGCGAAAGTTCGTCAGAGTATAGCGAACCGGAAACCACGGCCGGTACATGTAGCTCGGCCAAGTAGCGATAGACTTCGGGTGGGCAACTAACCGCCACTACACCCGCAAACTGGCCCGATTCCCGGGAAGCATCGATTAACTCCCGCACGTAGGGCAGCGGATCGTTCTCCGGCACAAAGCCGAACTGAACGGTAACATTTGAAACTTTATTGCGAATTCCCGCGATGAACGTTTGGTAGGCCCAATGGGTTCCCGATGGATCTCCGGCGGGAAGAAGAACGCAGATACTGCTCACTTTGGATGATCTCCGTGCAGCCAAGGCCGGACCGATAAAGGTTCCGCTGCGCTGCCGGGAAACGAGTATTTGCCGCTCGGCCAAGTGACGCATGGCCTTTCCCGCCGAGGCCTTTCCGACGCCCAGCGTTTGACTGATTTCTTCAGTGGTCATATAGCGGTCACCCACCGACAAGCCACGATGGCGTATGTCAGTAACCAAGCGTTCCGCCAATACCTTGATGTGCGGGGATAGTACTTGCTTTGTCATATTCTTATATATATCAGAAAAAGCCCTCTTGCCTAGACATGTACCCTACGTAATTACCATATTTATATCTATAAAACCTCAGATACCGCATTTAGTGCCACCAAAAAGCCTCGCCACCACTTGATGAAATGCTTATTGCGGTCACTAATTTCCTGTAAACACCCAGTAACCGACTACTGCCGAGTGGTAGGCAGGGAGATATAACTACCTGTCGCTGGCTGTGTCCTTGGCCTTGGTATTGCATTTAATCCTTGTTTTAGTGTATTTTAACAGGTGGTTAACGGGCAGCCGTGGTATTCCAGAAATAATTAAGAGATTTATAGGCTCAATTGTTGACAGCGGATACATTTTTTTGTAACATGTCGACTGTAGTGAGTGAGCCATTGGCAATATCAACCGCATCGCAACGATGGCCCAAGAATGATGGCCCAAGCAAGACTGTTTCGCAATTTGTTGCAGCGCTAAGTTCGAAGCGTCACCAATGCTAGAAACCTGCTCGATATCTCGGAAGTGTAAATATCTCGGAAGTGAATATAGTGAACGATAAATCGATCTTTCTTTTCATTCTGGCGGCTGTATCCCTTTTTGTTATCGGGCTGAAAGGGACGTGGGTGGAAGCGGCTGAGCCACGGACCGCGGATGTCTTCGTTAGCGGCACCGATGGTTACAGCTACTATCGCATTCCGTCATTGATTTGCACTCCCAAAGGCACTTTATTGGCGTTCTGCGAAGGGCGCAAGATGAGCATTTTGGATCAGAGCCCAACTGACATGTTGTTAAAGCGGAGCTTCGACGGCGGCAAAACGTGGAGGCCAATACAAGTCGTTGTCGATGCGGTTCCCGAAGCCGCAATGGATCCCACCGCGGTGATTGATCGCACCACGGGCACGATCATACTTGTCTACGACCGCTGGCCCGCGTTGCGAGAGAACCAGTGGAAGGACGTACAAAAACATCTAGCCAGGCCAGCCGGGCTAGGGCGTGACTCTATTACCACATGGATCACAACCAGTGATGACGATGGTGCTACCTGGTCCAAATCGGTTGATATCACCGCGATGACCAAGCAGCCCGAGTGGACGCAAACAATCCACGGGCCAGGACTGGGTATACAAACAAGGACCGGCCGGTTGGTGATTCCGTGCGCCCGGACGAAGACCGATGGCGTCTGGTGGAATTTTACTATTTACAGTGACGACCACGGCAAAACGTGGCGGCTGAGCGACAACGAGGTCGGCCCCGGCGTCAACGAGTCACAAATAGTGGAGTTGCCCGACGGCACGTTGCTGCTGAACATGCGGAGCGATGATCCGCAAAAAGGCTGCCGGATTGGTGCCACCAGCAACGACGGCGGCCAGACATGGTCCGAGCCCTTCGAGGTTCCTGAGTTACCCGATCCAAGTTGCCAAAGTAGTATTATTCGCTACGACAGGACCGACGGAGACAACGTGAGCCGTACTACTTTTCTGTATAGTAGCCCGGGCACTGCGCAAGGCCGACGCGCCGGCACGATCCGTCTGAGCTACGACGGGGCCAAGACCTGGAACAGCAGCAAAGTGATCTGCGATGGATTTTTTGCCTATTCGTGCCTCACGGCCATGCCGGACGGCACGATAGGTGTTTTGTTTGAAACGGCGGACCATGGGAAGATGAAGATTTCGTTCCTGTTGGAACGCACAAGGTAGAAATCAACGCCTATCGTCCACTCGCGCCGAAATCTCAGCTTGCGCTACGGTGCTAACAGCAGCCGAGTGGAAACCGCACACGGTACGTCAACTCAATGCCCCGTTCGATTCAGATTTCCGTAACGTCGTTGATCCGGCAACCGGCCTGCATTGTCAAACCAAGTGAGATGGCTTGCATTTCGGAAAGGAGTTCTCAGGTCAGAACCGGCGATATCAAACGGTCGCCGCTTCAATCATCTGGCCGACATGATAAATCGTCATGAAGGATCTGCAACTAAAAAGTGTTAGCCGAATAGACATGCTCGCGGAGATGATTCGCAAGGATATCTATCGTCGTG
>CAZISU010000348.1:0-6384 GCA_964541935.1 uncultured Planctomycetaceae bacterium
TGATTGTCCGCGCGTCGCCTATCGTGTATCCGGCCCGGTTGCGATGACGGCGTAAACGAGTTTCAGTAAGCACGGTCCCGCGTCCGGCCGTATTCAGCACCCGCATCAGTTCGGTGGGTTTCATATTCTGTGGGTTAATTGCTACCAATGCTGACCTCCTCAGCTAAGTACGCCGTGTAATAGATCAGGTTGATTGTGCCGTCGGCGGCCAGAAGATTGCCAGCCTTGGCGATCTCAAGTACTTGTTCTTCAGTAACCTTGCGCCGAAATGAATTCGACAGCACGGCCGCCAGATCAGACGGCTTCATAGCCGTAATCTCCAAGGGTTTTCTTGTATCTTCTTGCATGTTTACGTTCCTTTTTTGACCAACATAAAATACTTTCCAGAATCCGGCGGAATTGTCGCGGTGTGCGCTTGATGTTCGGCGAAATTAATGGCTCATGTGTGTCTGTGGGCACAAAACCAAAAGGAGAATAACGATGAACACGAAACACGAAAACGACCCGGACATTGGATACGACTTGGAGATCACCAAGATGACCCGGCGGAATTACGCCCCCGGAACTTGGGTGAGCGGACGGATCGCCGGCCATCGCTTCGAGGCCCTGGTATTTTTCAAAGACGCCGAAGAGCCGGAATTCGAATTGCCTGGAAGCCGCATTTCTAAGCTCTGGATCAAGCGGCTGGCCAACAAACAGACCGTTTGTAATTTCGACCGCGGCTGGGATATACGCCCGGCAGACGCTACGACGGCGGCGATTGTCGACTTCCTGGCCGCTGGTTTGGCCCAATACACCTATGGAAAATAGGAGAACAAAACCATGCGAATAACACGAATCGATTTCGAAGGCGAATTTGGCAACTTCGCCACGGCCGTACGCAAACGCGACAGCCAATACATTGAGGTAACGATCCTCACGCCGGGCATGCCCGACGGCCGCGAACACAACGTGCAGGCTGACAGCGAAGAGGACATCTTCTCGATGGCCCAATGCCTGCAATTCGAACTCGACAATTGCCAAGGCACCAACTCCATGATCCACGATTACTACCGCGAATTGCTCAAGTTGAGCGATTGCTAAGCAACCCTTTTTACCGGAGACTTGAAAATGAAGAAGAATGAGATCAAAATCGGCCACGCCTACATGGCCAAGGTTACCAACAGCGAGGCGCCCGTGCGCATCGACGCCGAGAGCCCGCACGGCGGCTGGGACGCCAAGAATCTCATCAGCGGCCGCAAGGTTCGTATCAAAACGGCCCAGCGGTTGCGGCGCCAATGCACGCAAGCCGACTTGGCCAACCTCAAGCGGCCCACGCCTAAGCAACGTACGAAGACGGCGCCGGTCACCACCACATCGCCCACAGCGGCCACTGTCGCGAAGGCTCCCACCAAGGCGACTCAGAAGACCACCGAACCCAAGGCACGCGACACGGGCCAAACGGTGGCGAAGGTGGCCAAGACGCCCAAGCCTGTCAAGCCAAAACGCATCTCCGGCTTGACCGCTGCCTACATGGTCCTGGTTGACGCCGGCAAGGAACTGGGCGTCAAGAAGATCGTCGAGATCGCCGCTGAAAAGGGCTGGTGGAAGTCCGATGCCGCCACGCCGTCGGCCACGATTTACGCCGCAATAATTCGAGAGATCGGCACAAAAGATGACAAGGCTCGCTTCAAACGCGGCAAAAATCGCGGAACCTTCCAGGCCATCTGCTCGCCCGAGCAGAAACTCGAACTCTTCGGCAAAAAGGCATAGGCCAAGGCTCATCAAACACTCACCTTTTTCTAAGCCCGGCTCGGCCGGGCTTTTCTTACGGCAATTCATGCTGCCACCTCTTCATTGGCCAGCCGCTGTGCCTTGCGCCCCGAGAACTGTTCCCACCTAGAGACTATGACATCACAGTAAAGCTCGTCGAGTTCCATTGCGAAGCAGTTTCTGCCCGTCTGCTCGCAGGCGATGAGCGTCGAGCCCGAGCCGCCGAACAGCTCCAACACGTTCTCACCCGCCCGGGACGAGTACTGGATAGCGCGGACGGCCAGCTCGGCCGGTTTCTCCGTCAAATGAATCATACTCTGAGGGTTGACCTTTTTGACCGCCCAGAGATCGGTCGCATTGTTGGGCCCATAAAACTGGTGGGCCGAGCCGAGTCGCCAGCAGTAGAAACAAATCTCAAAAGCGCCCATAAAATCTTTACGTGTGAGAACCGGATGTTGCTTATCCCAGATAATTCCCTGAGAAAAGTACAATTCATGCTTCTTGAGCATGGCCGGATAGTTGGCCAGATTGGCGTAGCCGCCCCAGCAATACAGCGCCCGGCCGGGTTCCAACACGCGGGCGATGTTGCCGAACCAGGCGTCGAGCAAACGGTCGAACTCCTCGTCGCTGACGAAGTCGTTGATCAGCGGACGATCCTTGGGCCGCAGTTTTGCGTGAGTGGCGTCGGCCTTTTCGGGATGCCGCTTGACGTCGAAGTTCTGGTGGTTCTTCGTGCCCTTGAACGAGCTCAAACCGGCTGCGATGGCGTTGTTCGAGCGCGGTTCCACGGATACATTATAAGGCGGATCTGTATTGCAAAGTTGTATAGATGCACCGTCCAAAAGACGGTCCACATCCTCGGCCGAAGCCGAATCGCCGCACATCAAACGGTGGTCACCAAGCACCCAGATATCTCCGCGCTGGGTGATCGCCGCGTCGGGCGGGTCGGGAACCTGGTCGGGATCGGTTAAACCTTGCTGCACTTCGCTATCGAGTAGTTGCGCCAACTCCTTGTCATCGAAGGCCAGAATATCCATCTCGTAACCGGCGTCTTGCAGGGCTGCAAGTTCGATGGGCAGGATCTCATAATCCCATGTGGCCAACTCGCCCGTGCGATTATCGGCCAGTCGGTAAGCCCGAACTTGATCTGGTGAAAGATCGACGGCCACATGCACGGGCACCTTTTTGAGTCCCATCTGCAAGGCCGCCTTGTAGCGGGTGTGGCCGGCTATAATAACACCATCCGAGTCGACAACGATTGGCTGGCGGAACCCGAACTCCCGCAAGCTGCCGGCCACGGCATCCACTGCCTTGTCGTTCTTTCGTGGGTTGTTGTCATAAGGCCGGATGGAATCAATGTCCCGAATCTCAATGTCAAATTGGGTCGTCTGCATTACAAAAATCTCCTTTGGTTAGAGTTAAAAAAAAGTCACCCTCCCAACAAACTGCCCTCTATAAGGCGATCTATTCCCACGCCATCATCCTGTCATAATGGCAGGAAGTACCTATTAATTACTGGGCAAAATCAACAAATTTTGCCATAATGGCAGTTATCGCTATGCGATGATAAACCCCCCATTAATAGCCGTCGTTTACGACATGTTTTGCGATTAGATTACATCTGTCCCCATATTATGCCTGCCAGCTTGGCAGCCGATTTCTGCGGGACAACTTCAAAAATACCGTTTGTCCCCCTGCAACCGTTTTACCCTTGTTTTTACGGGGTTTTCTGCGGGACAAAATTCTGGGGGACTATAGAGACAAGTCTCTCTGTCCCCCTGCCTGCACTGGCAGTACGGAGACTACGTAGAGGTGGCGCTACACGCCACCATCTACTACGTCTTCCGTACTATGGCACAGGGCAGATTTATGCGATGATGTTTTGTCCGTCAGCCGATAACCGTTGATTACCTTCTTGTTACCGCGATGCATCAATTCACATTCGTGAATTCGATCTTGTGACAAGAGAACGTCGATGCCCCCTTGGACCTTGTCGCTATTCAGACCGGCGAGTTCTCGGATTTTCTTCTTGGAGACGGCTTCTGGGCTCGCTTTCAGCACTTCGATAATCTGCCGGCAGTGCTTCTCGGTACGTTCTTGTTCACACTTTGTGGTGGCCGTCGAAACGAGTGCGCCGATGTCCGCATCCACAACTTCGATGGCCGCCGACGTAACCGGGTTGCCGTAATCGTCTTTCATGCCGGGTAGATCCACCGTGAGTAAGTTCATGCCCAACGGCGTGGGCGGATCGGCATCTTTCATCTTGGTTGCTGTCAGTATCAGGCCGGAATTAGATCTGTTGAGTCGATATTCCGCATCCAACGCGGCGTTCAACGCCATGGCACCACGAGCGCGGTTCTTGTCGGCGTGGCCCGTGTGGTGAACGATCAGAATTGTGCAGCCATAGTAGCGTCGCAAAAGGTCACAGGCTGCCACAAAGCGGCTCATGTCCTGTGTGGAGTTTTCGTCGCCACCGCCGAAGCATCGCGCTAGGGTGTCGAGCACGATGAGGCCCGGCTTTTTCTGGGTGTCAATGGCGGCAATCAATTCGCTCAGTTGCCTGCCATCCGTGACCGCCACGGCAGGCCCAATGAATAGTGAACCCTTGGCTATCTTCACTCCATTGTGCTGCTCCCAAGCACGAATACGCCGTCCGAGCCCACGCCGCCCTTCTCCGGCGACATAGAACACCGGTGCGGTTTTCACCTCATGGCCACGCCACGGCGTCCCTGTGGCGATTCTCGCGGCCCAGTCGAAGGCCATGAACGTCTTGCCACAACCTGGATCTCCGAACACCAGTGCCAACGTGTCGCGTTCTAGCGTACCATGGAGCAACCAGTCTGGCGGACAAGGTTCGAATAAGGTAGCATCTATAAACTCATACGCTCGATCAGATTGTTCATCTGGAACAACTACAAGTGATGTTGGCTTCTGTGTCTCTTCGACAATTCCGCTAATATCCACTTTCGCCAGCCCCTCTTGGACTTCGAATTCCTCGTCTCTAATCCAACCTCGCGGTTTGTCCGACGGACTCTTCAACGCTGAATCCACCTTATGCCGCAGTTCCTTCTCGGTCCAAGGCGGCTCGCAACGAGGATTATAGTTTTCCTGAAGCAGGCGCAGGGCGGCTTCAGGCTCAAGGCAGAAGCCGTTGACCAGGGCCTGGGCTGCGAAAAACGTCTGGTTGTGGCCGCCCTGGCCACTAATTGCCGGATCGCAGGCATCCAGGTACAATTTGGCCCGATCGAGCAAGCTTATGTTCGCACCATGGCCATTGTCCGAAGAATAATCGCACATGTGCGAATTATCTGCGGACATCGGTGAATTATGGCCATTGTCCGACGAACAACTGCCATTATTCGAATTGTCTGCTGACAAGCCGCCATTGTCGGCCGATAATTCATCAGTTTGGCCGACATCGGCGGACATCTTCGGACAATTCGCAGACGACGTCCGATACTCGTTGAATTCCCATGCGGCTTGCAGGAGCAATTCACGCTCTTGGCTCGTCAGCAGCGGTAGATTGGCCAGATCACCTTGCACAGGCTCGTATCCGTCGGTCGGGGCGCACAAAAACAATCCGCCATCGCCGCGTGTTTCGATGAGTGTGACTGGCCCCCCATCGTCTCCCGTCCGTCTCGCGAGTTTCATACTGCTGCCGATTTTGTCTTCGCAACGGTACACAACGTGCCGGCCACCCGACTGGGACGTCTCGATCACCAGCCGGTCGAGCAATTCCAGGGGAATTTTGCAAGACCACGGATCGAATGACTCGCCGCCCTGGTCGAAGTCGATCAGTTCGAGGTTGCCAGATGACTTTCCAGCCAACAAGCAAACGCCGTCATGCTTACGGCTGAACCATGCATTGACGGTGTCTTCGTCTGGAAGCTTATTCTGGTATTCCTTCCAAGTATGTACCGCCGGCCGCTTCTGCGTTCGTATGGCCGGCAGTACACAAAGTCCCGCATCAAGATATCGCTTGGCCGTTTCCAGCATCATGCAACCTTTTCGTCGATTGGCCTATACACGGGCATATCATCCAATTCCGCCGGCAACACGCCGTCGGCGATCATTTCTTCGTTGTGAATGATGAACATGGCATTGCACATGATCGCCGCCATGTGGTCCTCGTCGTTCTCGCCAGCCTGGTAGGCCAGCAGGTGTCGATACAACGACGCAATGCAGCGCTGGATGGGGATACCCTGCTCCCAATTCCGCTCGTTGTATTTTTCCGCGCCCAGGCGCAACCATTCACCCAATCGCATCAACGCGAACGGGCTGATTAGGTCCGGTCGCGGCTTGCCTTCAGCTGTATCGCGAACGGCGCCCGTACTGAAAGATTGTCGTTTTCCACCGTCGTGCATAGTGTTTTCTCCTGATATGAGGTTGTTTACGTTCGCTACAATAAGACAGACTGTCGGTTTACTAGGCGGCCTGTTTCCGCTCTTTCTCTAGGGTCTCGATAAGAGCCCGGATTCTCTCGGGCGGCATTTGATCCCAATCCGCTTGACATGTAAGCCCGGCGCGCCGCGAGAAGGTTTTCAGGACGCCTTCTTCTTCGTTGTCCATCTTTATCAACTGCTTGTGCAATTGAATGCGATCCTTACGCTCACTGCGATCCGCGCGGATGTC
>CAZISU010000349.1:0-6381 GCA_964541935.1 uncultured Planctomycetaceae bacterium
CGCTCGATCAGCGCGGAGAACTTCACGGGCGAGAAGGGCGCCGGCGGCATGGCCGTCTTCGGCATCCAGGGCTTCAACCATTGTTTCGAGTTCAGCTTTCGCAATAGCTCCCTTTGCCAAAAGAAGGCGGACAACGGCCGCAAGATAAAGCTTCAACTCTGCATTTTCGCGAACGAGCACCTCCATTTTTTCATCCTGGGACATGTCATTGCGAAACACCCCGGCCATCTTTCGCCTCAGACTCGCTATATCCCGTTCGGTGTCCTCGATATCCAGCCGGTTGCCGATATCTCCAAGCAATAATGTTCGTCCCCATCCCATGCTAATGCTCCTATGATTTTCTTTTTCCGAGATACGATGTGCGTAGTCTCTTTCCCATACGCCAGTACTTAGCAATTCGCCAGAACCATTCAGTTCTTTTGTCTGGAAAAGATATTATTTGGAACGGATCAGCCGCAAATGTTATTTCTGGGAGAGTGCGTCCGACTGACCGTAGTAATGGTCGATATTCCGCTGGATCCATTCAGCCCCGGTATGCACGATCGAGACCTGTCGATTGAGGAAAAAGCGAAGTTTCTCAAACGTGTCGAAATCCAGCGGATCTGAAACGGCAACCACAAGTTCTTCTCCAGATTCGGACAGCGGAAGAATATGGTACTCGCGGGCGACCAACTCCGGCATCAATTTGATTATTTCCTCGCGTATTGGACCCAATGCAGATAGATCGACAGGCTGCAATTCGTCGGGCAAGCTCGACGACTGGTCCAACAACGGGGCAATCACGGTCGAGTCATCCGCAAACCACAGAAGATGTCCACAATGTGGGCATGGCGCGTCCAGCGAACTGGGCGAAGGCTCAATCGTGAGCCTCTTGCCGCATACTGGACAAACATTGGGGCAACCTTCGGGAGTGCGTGATGATATATTCATATTCACATTGCGCCCTGGACAGATCTTGCGAAACTCATTGACACAGTCGCTTGGGGGGGTAGACACCGCGCGTGACAAGCCTCGCCGCTAACTCGTCACTTCTTCATACTGACTACGCCCACGCCGATGCCGGCGACTATCAGGCCGGCCACGGCCGCGACGCCTATGTCCATGACCCCCAAGCCCGACATTCCGCCGGTTACTAAGCGGAACATCACGTAGGCCATGGCGGTGATATTGAACGATAGGATGGCCGTATTTTTTATCAGCTTCTGCTTCTCTTCGGGCGAGAGCGGGGCCGATTCCTTCTTTTTTGGTTTGGGCTTGGCTTCCGCGGCACTGGCCGTGGGTTCGGGGGCGGCTTTCGCAGCAGCG
The DNA here is from genome assembly GCA_964541935.1 of uncultured Planctomycetaceae bacterium. GTDB lineage: Bacteria > Planctomycetota > Planctomycetia > Pirellulales > Thermoguttaceae > JAFGTN01. Next base: position 1,306 of record CAZISU010000349.1, read on the forward strand.
GCAGTTGGCGCGGCGGCCACGGCGTCGCGGGGATAGTACTTGGTCACCAAGTCGTTGATGCTCGCCGGCGTGCACAGCACTGTGCGCACGACCTTGCCGAAACGCAGGCGCAGATCCTGTTCGACGTCGGGCACAAGGGGGTGGGGCGAGGCCACGAGCACCTGCTCTTCGTCGGCCATGACGGGGATACACGAATGCTGCCGCGCGGTCATCGGCGGCACCAGCGGCACGAGGTCCACCGCCACGCCTATATCGGCCAACTCGATATAGGGCAAGCCGATGGCCTCGGCATAGGCCAGCATGACCACGTCCGCCGTGGCCAGCTTCTGTTGCAACACAGCGTCACGGGTCTCCAGGCCCACGGCCTTGGCGAAATTGCGGGCCTTTTCCAATTGCGTCTGGTCCAAGACCTTGTTGGCCAGCAGAATCTCTTCGAACGTGCGGCGGCGCGTATCGCCTTCGGTCTTGCGGCCCAGCGTGGCGTCGTATTCACGCTTGCGTTGCTGGTCAGTCAGGCAGAGCATGGCCTTGGCCAACTCGTTCAGAAGCGACTGGCTCCGCGCGGCATGTTCTCCCAGGGCGAACTTCCGCACGTGCTCGTTCATCTTCTGGTAGTGGCTACGAATCTTGTTCGTATCGTCCTCGAACCGCTTGAGCCGCAGGATCGTGTAATTATCCAACGGCCTCGCCGTCTCCTTAATCCCCAGCCATTCGCGATAGACGTCTATTTCTTTTGCCATGGGTCAGTGTGTTTTCTATGACTTGATAATTGAAATGAATGGCCAAAGTAAATGTCGAATTAGGAAGCCAGAATGAAGAATGAATGTCGAAGGACGAATGAGGAATTAAGAAACCTTTCGACATTCTTCATTAATGCATTCCTAATTCATTCTTCATTCGGGCTTCCTCATTCGGCATTTCCCTTACTCCACCTTATAATCGCTAGCCAACTTAGTAAACGAATCGAGCTGTCCTTCGTCCAATCCGCCGCGGCGTTCAATTTTGATTACTGCTTCCTTGCCGCCGGTCTTTTCGCAAGCTTTAACGGTAATTCGCCCGGCTTCGTCGAAAGCGTAAGTCACTTCGACGGGCGAGCCCTTGGGTAGATCCTTGGGCAGGCCCATTATGCGGCATTTGCCCAGAAATGAACAGGCCGCCGGATCGGGCGCGTCGCCTTCGACAACCTGCACGCTGACGCGTTGTTGGGCTTCGCTACGGGTTTTAAATGTCTGGCTGACCTCGACCGGCAACTTCGTGTTCCGCTTGATCATCACATGGTTGACTTCCTTGCCGCTCTTGGGGCAACCGGCCACAATGCCCAGCCCGTGCGAGTTGACGTTGTCCTGCTTGATGGCCCCGAGCATCTTGCGGATCTTGTCGGCCAGATCGCTTTCCTTGCCACGGTGCTTGGCGTCGAGGATGGCCGCATGAATGGCCGCGCCCTGGGCCACGGCCGTGTGGGGCGACAGGCCCGTGTAGGGCTCGATACCGGTGACTTCCTTCAACATCCGCGGCACTTGCGGCATGAGCGTGGACCCGCCGACCATGACCACGGCGTCCAAATCGTCGGACGAAATGCCGGCCTGTTTAAGCACCAGCAGCGTCGTATCGGCCGTGCGCTGCAAGAGATCGGCGGTAATACGCTCGAACTCCTCGCGGGTGACGGTAACCGAAGCGGCCTTGCCCTCGTGGCGGCAGATGAGCTTGGTTTTATCCCCTTCGGTAAGGTCCAGCTTGGCCATGTCGCAGTCGTTGCCCAGTGTATGCACGGCCTTGGGCGACTCGCGCAGATCGATGCCGTGCTTGGCTTTGAACTCTTCGGCCACGTAGTCCAAGATACGGTCGTTCCAGTCGATGCCGCCGAGTTGCACGTCGCCGTCGGTCGCCAGCACCTGGAAATGGGTAGGCGTATAGCGGACCACGGTCACGTCGAACGTGCCGCCGCCCAGGTCGAAGATCAGCGCCATGCGTGGCTTGGCGTCGGGCGCTACACCCGCACCCAACTCGCCGCGGTGCCAGGCATAGGTCAGCGTGGCGGCGGTGGGCTCGTTGATGATGTCAACCACATTGAAGCCGGCAATTCGCCCGGCATCTTGGGTGGCCTTGCGCCGTGAGTCGTTGAAATAGTAGGGCACGGTAATCACGGCGTTGCCGATCTTGCCAATACGTTTCTCGGCGTCTTGGCGGAGTTTTTTCAGGATCAAGGCCGAAAGAAACTCGGGCGTAATTTCCTTGCCGTCGAACGTGCGATGGAAGTCCGAATCGCCCATCCGCCGCTTGATGCGTTCGACCACGTTGCTGGGATCTTCCATGGCCGCACGCATACGGTTGGGGCCGACCACTACGTGATGGCTATCGGTAAGAAGAATCAAACTAGGTGTCTCGACCTCTTCGTCCTCGTTGGGCAAGGCTACCGGAGCACCTTCTTCGTCAAGTTGAGCAATTGTGGAAAAGGTGGTCCCCAGGTCGATGCCAACCGTCTGTCCGTCTTTGAATTCCATCGGCAGATTCCGTATTCTCTTCGTTTGTTGATAAGATGTTATTCCAGCATAGGCTAGTTCGCCCAACCGCCACGCGTCAAGCAGCTACACCCCTGCTGAAGACCGTATTATAGCAATGACGGATTGAAATTGCGCTTCGTGGCGTGGTTTACATTCGGAAAACACGCTGCGGCGAGACTCGAAGAGAGGGTCGTTAGAAACGCTGCTCGAGAACTGGCTGGAGATCGTAAACCATTTCGCAGCAACAGTTTACAGCGATCACGCGGAGGCAAGAAGGTCACGATCAGCTTCATGCGGTGCGTGCGAGCACGCACCCTACGGAGAAATTCTGCCTGAAAAAAGCAGGCTACTCTTCGATCACTTCTTTAACGAGCTGCACGAAGTGGGGCGTTTTCTGTGTTTTACCCAACGCCTCGACCTTTTTATCGGCCGCTTCCCGTTGGTCGTATTCAAACAGCGCTACCCTTCGCAAGGACTGGTTGAACACCCCCCAAAACGCTTTGAGGCGGACTTCCTTGACGACTTTGGCGCGACTCTTACGCTTAGTGGCCTTCGCCTTCGCCTTTTTCTTCTTCTTGGGGGCCGACTCCTCTATTCGTTCGGCGGCCTCGGCTTCTTCGCGTAACTGCAGGCGGTTTTGTATTTTACGAGCCATTATCTTCCATCTTCCTCGTTAGGCCGGGACAACACAACTTAGCCACAAGGGGTGGTCCTACCTTAAGGCCACGGAGGGGGTGCTTGTCCCTTTACACTATGATAACCGATCGCTCGAATTGTGGCCAGTGGGCCATTTCTGGAACGCAACGCATTGCTATCTATTTAAGGTGCCATTTAACAAGCATCACATCCGACTTCCAGGCTGCGCCCGGGTGCGTCGCTGAAGTGTTGCGGAACCCCGTGGCAAATGCCGTCAAGATCTTCCCATCCGGCAACAAGACCGTGGAACTGGATTGCGGGGCGCCTAAAAAGAAGCCTGATGTCGTGATATTTTGTTTGCCTATCCACGCCGCCAGGATATAGCGGTGATCCAAGTCCCAAGTCTGCCCGTTATCGCAACTGAGCACCGCTTCGACGCCAAACTGTGGAAATCCCTCCGTTGTGCTAGGGTATCCCATGCGCACAATATAGCTCATGAGGATCCTTCCATCGGGCAGAAGCACCATGCTGGGATGATGGCGGCCCCATTCGTACAGGATATTCAGATCGGACCATGTTTTTCCTTGGTCTTTGGAAATCGATATTCCAAGTCCAGAATATTCGTCGAATTTTGTGTGGGCAAACCGTTCGGGATTGTCGGTCCGACATGCGGCTACCCAATCTCCGTTTCGAGCGACGATCATGTCTACCTCATTGACTCCAAGCCACTGCGGCACTTTGACATCCTTGCTCCAGGTTTGGCCTTGATCCAAGCTGGAGCGGAAATAAGCTTGTGAGTATGGGGTTTTCGAACCATATCCCGACCCCGCCGATCCCCAGGGCACGCCCGTTGGTTTCCACCACCCTTGCGCCACACGCTCGATATGGCCATTCGCATCGCGCATCACCAAAAGCGGATCCCAGAAGTTTCTGGCATTGGGCAAAGCATTCACTTCGCTCTTTTTCCACGTTTGGCCATAGTCGCAGCTGAACCAGCGAAGAGTCAGATTTCCGCAGTAGCAGATTAGTTTTCCCTGTCCCAAATCTGTCAATCCCATGGCGGAGGCATTTGGCTTGCCGGCGTCGTCGATGCTCAACCACCGCCGCGGGCTCCATGTCTTGCCGCGGTCGTCACTGAAAATGACGGCGGCATGGCGCGAGCCACAGTACCCGGCCAGCATCAGAACACGATCCTTCTCGGACATGTACGCCAGCTGGGGCAAAGCACCGATGCCAGGGTTCCAGGGCTTGCTAACCCATTGGATATCCGCAGGTAGCGAAAGTGTCTCCTTTTCACCATTGAGTTGACGTACGACATGACGTTGCCCGTCTTCAAACGGCTCTGGCTTGCTCGGCGTCAAGAATCGCTGCAATTGCGCTCGTGACACTCTCTGTCCACCACCGAAATCCTCGGCCTTAAAAGCCGCTGAGGGCCACCTCGAGTCTGCGTCCTCTGCAAACAACGATCCTCCGCCAAAAAAGGCCAAACTCAGGATAATCAGAAGTCGTTTATGGTTCATTGTGTTTCTCCGCAGGCCGTGGCCAGTCTCAGGGCCACGCGGCAGGCTTGGCGGAATTGGGGCAGTTCGATGCGCTCGTTTACGGTGTGGGGTTCGCTCTGACCGGCGCCCATGGTTACGGTGGGAACCGTGCGGACGCTCATCCAGTTAGCATCCAGGCCGCCGTTGGAGACGTTTCGCCAGGGAGTGCCGCCGACGCTGCGGATGGCCGCCTCGCAGGCGATCAGCGAAGGCTCGTCGTCGCCGAGCATGAAGGACTCGTAGTCCAACTGCCCTTCGAATTCGACGGAGCCGCGTTGGCCGGCCTCGTTTTTGATCGAAGCGGCCGCCTTTTTGAAAGCCTTTTCGATCGCTGCGACGATCCGGCGGCGGAAGGCCGGGTCGTGGCTGCGGGCTTCGGCGCGAATATGCACCAGCGG
>CAZISU010000350.1:0-6375 GCA_964541935.1 uncultured Planctomycetaceae bacterium
ATACCCATTTCCCCTCGTGGGTGTGCCGTGGCCTATGGGTATTACTCATGGGCCATAGAATAGGAACATATGACGCTAGATCAGGGGGCATACGTAGTAATTAAGAGTGCATAGGGGGCCCCAACAGGTCCAGAAGTATAACCACACCCCCCGGGTCGATTGCCATCGTACTATTAAGTTAGCCCCTCCACCTACTTACGCCAAATACTCAGATCCCGCCCAGAGCCCCCAGGCGACCATCTCAGAGCCTCTAATTGCTACAGGGGCCCCAGTCAGCCTACATGGCCGGCAGCTCACAGGCGAGCACACAGCGCCGACGTAAGTGAAAATATGCGCTGGGAAAATTATAGACTCCTATAGGGGGTGCGACCATCATAAGCAAGAGCCCCCTTTTACCCCGCCCGAGTGATAGTAAATGATACCCCCCAGGGCTGACTTATGGTGTACCCCTCGAACCCCTCTGCTCCATTAGCGGGGTAATTGACGTAAGTCCTTATTCTTAATCTTGGCCGGCCCCGCGCAACGACGAATCCGGCCCAGTCAAATCCGTAGCCGCCGAATCGCCCTCCTCGTGCCCTAAGTACCTCTTATTAACTGGACGGCACCCCCAGGGAAGGAATCCGTTTGGCACGGTATTTGATATGTGCATATCCGCACGAATGATAAGTATCTAAAAGCGCAAGCCGTTGCGCATTTGCGGAGCACGAATCTGTTCAGATAAATTTACCTGGACAGATTCCCCCCTGTCCGCACCGCCAGTCGGAATTACGAAATTGCGTCACGGCCAGACTACACTACCTGCCACCCATGATACGTATAGGCAGTCTGCCAGCCAGTTCACGAAAACACCCCTCTTCTCGTGAATAATCTTCTGAACTTCAATCACGTTTCATCCGCGCTCTAATTGCGCTCCATTCCCTAAATCCACAGCCACCTCTCTGTGACAAAAGAGTTCCCCAGAGCATACGGATCCGGTCGCCAGAGCAACTCTTTTGTCCCGCCCACCTGTACACCACCCGAGATACCAGTATCACGCAACCCGTCACCTGGCTGGGTCCAGACCGTCATCTCGCCGGCCAGCCGCATACTGGATTACATGGCCAAGAAATCAACCAGCATTGAAGAATTCTCCGTCCGCGCGAAGTCCACCCTTCTACGCGAGGATCGAGGTGACCAGCTTCATACCCAATGGCTCGACAAGATCGAAGCCTTCCGCTCCCAAGACATGACTGCGAAGAAAGCCACGGTCTTAGCCTCCGAGGACTTCCTTTGCCTTGTCCGCTTACTGAAAGAGTACAGCTTTAATGATGTCTACACCTCACCCGCTCCAGAGCGCCCTGCTGAGCCTCGGCGACCTGGAACACTTGCGGGCGCTCTTGAAGCGGGCGGACTTACAAAACCTGGAGCAGTCGCGTGCGAAGGCATTGAACAGTCTCACCGTGCCAATCTCCGGTGGGCTATTGAGCGAGCCGGTGCGTATCTCCGTACCAGCCAATCTCCCCAAAGTTGTCCGAACGATGCCGCCTGGTTCCTGTACCGACAGGCTATCGAAGAACCAAAGGACTTCCTGAACCGCTACAACCAAGTCGAATCGAAATGCGACGACGAGCAGGAAGCACTCCGAAAGTCTCGCCACAGCGGCGAGCGGAACATCAAAGAGATTGACCGAATGTTAACCGCCTTAGAGAGCACAGATGAACCAACCGAAGTTTAGCGATACCAATCCGATCCCTCGCTGCAAGACCTGCGGTCGCCCGATTACCCGCGACGGCCACGTCTTCGCAACATGCGACGAAACGCCGGAGTTGCATTTCTGTTGTCAAAAGTGCATCGACATCTATGTTCGCAACCGCAAAATGAGCCCCCAGTGAAAGCTAACACCCCGTTTTACAAGCGTGTACCGAAGGAAATCGAAGCGAACCTTCGCTACCGGCAGAAGCTCATCCAGGCTGTGATCGACGATCCCAGTTATGCGGATGTGTTGTGGGATGCGTGCTCGAAAGACATCCTCTTCTACATTAACGCTTTCGTCTGGACGTATGACCCACGCCGCGAGCCGTACACAAAGCTTCCGCTGATAACGTACGGGTTTCAGGATGAGGGCATCTTGGAGATCGTTCGCGCCATCGGTAGCCACGACCTGCTTATCGAGAAGAGCCGCGACATGGGGGCGTCATGGATTTGTGTCGTCGTGCCGGAATGGTCTTGGCACTTTTTGCCGTTGCAGTCTTTCCTATTCGTATCTCGTACGGAGGATTACGTAGACAAGAACGATAACCCCAAGTCATTGATGTGGAAGGTTGACTTCATGCATCGCAACATGCCGCCTTGGCTGTTGCCGCCCGGTTATCACCCTGATAATAAGAGTTGCCGTACAAGTCTACATATCAAGAATCCGCACAATGGGAGCGTGATAGATGGCGAATCAACAACCGGGCGTGTCGCTCGTGGTGACCGACGAACAGCTATCCTTCTCGATGAGTTTGCCGCCGTGGAGCAAGGGCGAGCCGTGCTCAGTTCTACTCGTGACGCGACTAACAGTAGGCTCTTCAACTCCACTCCTGAAGGGACTGGTAACGCTTATTACGAGATGTCCCTCACAGATATTAAAAAGTTGCGATTCCACTGGTCTGCCCACCCCCTCAAGAATCGAGGACTCTATACTACTGGAACTGATGGGGAATTAGTCGTCCTTATCCCGGACGGTTACCCTGAGAATTACCAGCCTATCTTGGACGGCAAGCTGCGGTCACCTTGGTACGATGGGGAATGCAAGCGGGTTGCGTCACCCAAGGAAATCGCCCAAGAGCTTGACATCGACTATCTCGGCTCCGGTTGGCAATTCTTCTCCGCTGATGCAGTTCAGAAGGCCGTTACGCAGTTCGCCCGCCCGGCTGTCACTGTCGGACATCTGGAGTACGATGGCGCCACAGCCGAGCCGATCCGCTTCCGCGAGGAAGATAGAGGGAACCTCTCGCTCTGGTGTCTGCTAGACAGAGAGAACAACATCCCCACAGAACACCGCATGACGCTGGCCGCAGACATCTCTGCCGGTACGGGTGCGTCGAACTCCTGCCTAGCCGGCTGGGATGTCGTAACTAAGGAGAAGGTTCTCGAATACGTCAACCCGTACGTCCGACCGGAAGAGTTTGCGAGACAAGCGGTTGCCATGGCACGCTGGATGGGCAACGCCTTCCTGATATGGGAGAACAACGGCCCCGGGCGTCAGTTCGGTTCCCGCGTGATCGAGCTTGGCTACAGCAACATCTACTACCGTAAGAATGACGAGTCCATTACCAAAAAGGTGTCAGATGTCCCAGGATGGGCGTCGACAAAAGAGACCAAGCTCGTGCTGATGGGCGACTACCGCTCGGCAATTGAAAAGGCCGTATGCGTGAACCGATCCAGGTTAGCCCTGGAAGAGTGCTTGGAATACATTCACGATCCGCAAGGCGGCGTATCGCACGCCCGGGCCAACGACAAGGACGATCCATCCGGGGCTAAGAGTAATCACGGCGACCGTGCGATTGCGGACGCCTTAGCATGGAAGGGGATAGGGGAGTGGTCAATGAAGAGGCGTGACCAAGACAAGCCGGAAGTTCCGCATGGCTCCCTGGCATGGAGGCGGAAGATGCAAGATGAAGTTAAACGCAGTAAACAAGACGATAAATTAGGAGACGGATGGCTATGAAATCACTACTCAGCGAAAAGAAACTTGATCGGCTACAGAAGTCTATCGAGTGGAGCATAAAGGAACTCGAAACGCCACGAAAGAAGCGTGTCGAAGCGGTTACACAATTGGTTGGCTCGCACTATGCGGACGGCGGCTCTGAGAAGGTCGTCCCCGTGAACTTCCAGAAGCTGGCCGTTGACATCTACGTTCGGCAGCTTGCCCCGTGCTCCCCGCGAGTGATGATCTCGACTAACGTTCCCGACCTGCGTCCAATCGCTGCCAACGAAGAGCTAGCTATCAACCAGATCCCGGATGAGATCAAGCTCGACGCTACGCTGAAGAAGTTCGTTACGGAAGCGATGTTCTCAATGGGTATCGTTAAGGTGGGGCTCTGTACTCGCGGGCAGGTTCTAGGCCAGGACTACGGCGAGCCCTTCGTCGACGTCATCACCATGGACGACTACTTCTTCGATCTGTCGGCCAAGCGTCAGAGTGCGATCCAATACGAAGGCAACGATTACTGGCTGTCTTTCGATGAGGTACTGAATGCGGATTGGATACCAAAAGAGAATAAGGCCGATCTCAAGCCAGACGATTATACGCTGTCCGGCCCCAATGGGGAAGAGCGTGCGGAAGGCGTCACCCAAGGCAGTACCGCCAGCCTATACAAGGAAAAGATTTGGCTCCGCGATGTCTGGCTGCCAGGCGAAAAGCTCCTCGTCACCTACGCGGTCACGAGTAAGAAGCTGCTAAACATAGTCAAATGGAAAGGCCCCGCAGATGGCCCGTACATCAAGCTGGGCTTCTCCCCGGTGCCGGGTAACATCCTACCGCTGCCCCCAGTTTCCGTGTGGCGTGATCTGCACGAGCTAGCGAACAAGCTGTTTCGGAAGCTTGGCCGGCAAGCCGAATCGCAGAAGAATGTCGCTGCCTTCGCGGGTGGCAATGACGAGGGCGCTAAGAACTTCCGAGACGCGAAGGATGGTGAAGGAATATCCTTCCAGGGGCAACCGCCTACAAACCTTTCGGCTGGCGGTATTGACCAAAGCAACCTAGCATTCTTCCTACAGTGTCGCGACCTGTACTCGTACTTCGCCGGCAACCTCGACACATTGGGCGGTCTCTCCCCCATGTCTGACACTGTCGGCCAGGAGAAGCTACTCGGCGAAGCAGCCAGCGCCATGATGAAAGATATGGCTGACGAGACCATTAAGGCTATCAAGCTCGTTTTCAAAGCCCTGGCCTACTACGAGTGGAATGACCCGATCAAAAAGCGGACACTTCAGAAGCCTATACCCGAGACGGATATCAAGATATCCATCCCCTGGGGCCGCAGGCAGCGTAAGGGGAAGTTGGAAAATTACGACCTTGACATTGATGTATATTCCCTGCAAGACAACTCCCCTGGTGTCAAGCTCCAGAAGCTGAGCATGGTGATGCAAAGCTACGTTATGCCGTTGGCACCACTGATTGAAAAGCAGGGTGGCATAGTTAACGCGCAAGCCATTCTGCAACTTGTGGCAAAATATGCGAATTTACCCGAATTAGCTGAGGTTGTGCAATTTACACAGCCGGATAACGGGGCTTCAGCCGAAGAACCCCCGGCTGCGCCGCAAGAAACCACCCGCACCTACGAACGCATCAACCGTCCGGGTGCATCCGCCCATGGTAAGAGCCAGATCCTACAGCAAGCGGCCCTAGGTGGACAGCCCCAGCAGTCGGAGGCGGCTTCGCTTGGCAGGGTCACCGGCTAGGAAACTGATTCCACGGATATAGTAGTAAACAGATCGAATGTTTTGCCGGAGAGCACATAGACTATGCCAACTTATTGTTATGAAACCCCAGACGGAAAGATTATCGAACGATTCTTTCACATGGGCGAAGCGCCACAGTCCGTTGAGGTAGAGGAAGGCGTGATAGCCAATCGTAGCTATCGTGCCGAGCGCCCGAACATCCCGCACGCGCAGGGCTGGCCGATTGAGTGTTACGCTTCTGGCGTGCATCCTGACCAGGCACAGGAACTAAGAGATCACCTCAAAGGGCGTGGCGTGCCCACCGAGGTGTCGCGTGATGGTAACCCCATCTACACCAATGCCCAACACCGGAAAAGAGCTTTGAAGGTGCGTGGCCTTCATGATCGCAAGTCCTTTTGTTAATTGAGAGAGAACAAAAATGTCCGTAAACGCAGAACTGTCCGCAGCAATCGACGCCGCAATCGAAACTAGCATTCCCGAAGTGAGTGCAGCCGATGACCCAAATCAACAAGCAGAATCAACCAATACCGAACAGTCCGATCCATCGGAAGAGAAAACAGATCCGGACGATAAGAAACTCGAAACTGAGGGCGGTACTCTGGATGCTGACGGAGATGAGACAAAAGAGGAAACTCCGGCAGCGGACGAGGCAAAGGAAGATGGAGCGGGAGATGAAGAGAAGTCAACGATAGGCGATGAGGCAATCACTCGCGCCATTAAGGCCGGCTTCACTATGGCCGATATCCGAACGTTCCCTTCCGAGGGTGCGTTAGACAATATTGTCTCGGAAGTGGTTGCCATGAAGGACGCCGTCAAGCCGGACGTGCAGGAGGAAACGCAGAAGGAAGAAACGACTGACCCCTTCGCCGACTTCCCCAAGCTCGACCCGGAAACATACGAGCCCGATGTCATTAAAGCCTTTGAAACGCTCAAGGACATTGTAAAAGG
>CAZISU010000351.1:0-6368 GCA_964541935.1 uncultured Planctomycetaceae bacterium
AAAAGTACTGTTTGTATTACAAATTACTGAAGCGGGGTTTTTTGACATTTGAACCCGCCACTTATTTTTACTGGAGCGGGTTAACTGGCGCGGGCGGAAGCCTCATGCCCAAATGCAGCCCGATCTCGTTTAGCTTCTGTCGAACCTCGGTCAAGGTCGTTTCGCCGAAGTTCCGTACCTCGAGGAGTTGGTCCTCGGAGTGGCTGACCAACTCTCGCACCGAATTGATGTTCTCGGATTCGAGACAGTTCGTGGCGCGAACGGACAAGTCGAGCTCGGCGAAACTCATGCCGAGTTTGGCTTCGATACTGGGATCGAGGCCGCTGCTGATGCCGGAACGAGCCTCGGCGAAAACCTTGGGGCCCAGTTCGTGATACTGCACGAAGGGGTTGAGGTGCTTGCGGAGGATCTTGGCGGCTTCGACAAGTGCCATCTCGGGCGTAATCGAACCATTGGTCCAAATTTCCAGAGTCAGCTTGTCGTAGTTTGTTTTTTGTCCGACACGCGTTTCCTCGACTTCGTACCGAACCCGTGTGACCGGGCTGTAGGCGGCGTCGATAGGTACGGTGCCGATTTCCTGGATATTAGGCGTATGCTCGGTCGAAGGCACGTAGCCCCGCCCGTTTTCAACGACCATTTCCATATTGAAAGCGACGTCATCGGTAAGCGTGGCAATCACGTGTTCGGGATTGATGACTTCAACAACTCCACCGGTGTCCACGTCGGCTCCGGTAATCGTGCCGCGAGTGGATTTATCAATACGGACAACTCGAGTTTGCTCGCCGCTGTTTTTGACCACAAGGGCCTTTACGTTGAGGACGATATCCGTGAGGTCCTCAACGACGCCCGGCATCGAAGCAAATTCGTGCTGGGCTCCGTGTAACTTGATTTGCGTTACAGCGCTTCCCTCTAGACTGGAAAGCAAGATCCGCCGCAGGCTATTGCCTACAGTGCTACCGAAACCGCGTTCAAACGGTTCGGCGGTGAACTTGCCATAGTTAGAGGCTAATGTCGCCCTGTCACACGTGACTTGGCTGGGCAGCTCCAGTCCGCGCCATCGAATACGCATGAGATATCTCCGATCCTTTAACATTCGCTCGTTGGGCGTTTGTATCCGAGTAGTTATTGGTTTTTCAGCCGGGCTACTTGGAACAAAGTTCCACGATTAGTTGTGCCTGGACTGGGATCGACACGTCGTCGACCTCCGGCATGCGAACAACATGCCCTTCTGGCACTGCTCCGTCCACGAGGGTTAGGAAGTCGGGAACTTCACGTCCAAGTTCAGTCAAATTGTTCTTAACTTTTTCAAGACTCTTAGGCCGATTCTTCACGCGGATCACGTCCCCCGTTCGCACCAGAAAACTGGGCACGTCGACGCGGCGGTCGTTGACCGTGATATGACCGTGCGAGATGATCTGGCGAGCCTGGGCTCGAGAGTGACCGAAACCCAGACGATGGATGACGTTGTCTAAACGTCGTTCCAATAGCCCCATCAGGACTTCGCCCGTGTTTCCCTTGGCTCGGTCGGCCATGCCGTAATACTTGCGGAATTGCCCTTCCAAGACACCGTAGTATCGTTTCACCTTTTGCTTTTCGCGAAGGTGAATACCATAGTCGGTCATTTTACCGCGGCGGAAGGACTGGGAACCCGGCGGTGTTTCCCGTCTTTCCACGGCACATTGTTGCGTGTCGCAGCGGCTGCCCTTGAGGAACAGCTTTGTTCCTTCACGGCGGCACATCCGACAAACTGGTCCCGTATTTCGAGCCATTCTCGATTAAACTCCAAGCCTTAATGTATGTATTAAATAAAACGCTTAGACGCGTCGACGCTTCTTCGGTCGACATCCATTGTGCGGCAGCGGGGTAACGTCCTCAATGGATTTAATGCTAAGCCCGGCGGCCTGCAGGGAGGTAATGGCGCTTTCGCGACCACTTCCCGGCCCGTTGACCTTGACGTCTACTTCCTTCATGCCAAATTTGATCGCTTTTTCCGCGGCTTGCTGAGCGGCCAATTGGCCGGCAAACGGCGTACTCTTGCGGCTGCCCTTGAAACCACTCGTTCCAGAGGTGGCCCAACAGAGAGTGTCACCCTTTGTGTCGGTGATTGTGATCGCCGTATTATTGAAGGATGCCTTGATATGGGCGATCCCGACGGTCACGCTACGTCGTGTTTTGCGTCGCTTAGGCTTCGTCTTGGCCACGGTATGCGATGCTCCTTAAACTGGTATCTGTACTCTATTAATATGCTATAACAACAGGCGAAGGTCCGCTTAGCGGAGATCCTTGACGCCCTTCTTGCCGGCAACCGTCTTCTTCGGGCCCTTGCGGGTGCGAGCGTTTGTACGAGTTCGCTGGCCGCGGACGGGCAAACCGCGACGGTGTCGGATGCCGCGGTAACAGCCAATATCACGCAGTCGCACGATATTCTGGTTGACGGCTCGTCTGAGTTGTCCCTCGACAACATAGTCCTTGTCCAACAGAGCGGCCAAACGGACGAGTTCGTCCTCGCGCAGATCTTTGGCACGGATTTGCGGGTCAATACCAGCACTATGACAAAGTTCTCGCGATGTTTTCGGCCCAACACCGTACAGGTAGGTCAAGGAGATCGCGGTCGGGCGATCGTTGGGGATGTCCACACCAAGCAAACGCGGCATCTGTTAAACTCCCTAGGCAGACCCAAAATCGGCCCCGCCTAACGTCAAAAATGTTCCAATTGATTCTTACTAAATAACGAGCAGGTACTAACCCTGGCGTTGTTTGTGCCGTGGGTTTGAACATACTACAAATACAACCCCCCGGCGACGGACGATCTTGCAGTGCTCACATATGCGTTTGACGCTGGCTCGGACTTTCATCGGTCTATCAATTCCCAAATTATCCAACGGGCAAAGCGTTCCAGTATAGACGCTCATCGGGCAATAGCTCAAGCCCCCAGCGGCAAATTATGCGCCGGAATTGCTATTTGAACGATTGCTACGCTGGAAAGCGAGTAATTTCTCGCCCTAACCTTGCTTATTAGTGCCCAACTTACTTCATTACCCCTCTTGGTGCACTCAACCTAGAGCACTCTGGCCACCCGGCTTACGCGGGGGCTGATACTCATGCGGTTGTATGCTTGTTTCAATTCTTCATAGACTTCTACGGGCTACGGCCCGACTGAGTCGATGACTCAGTCCACCGTTTCGCCCTCTAAAGGTGGGCCCGTTAATATCTGCGGGCCGCCTTTTGTCATTGCCACGGTATGCTCGAAATGTGCGCTTTGCTTGCCGTCGGTCGTCGCTTGTGTCCAATGGTCGGATTGTGTTCTAACTCTTTTGGTGCCAATATTGACCATCGGCTCAATTGCAATTACCAGGCCCGGCACAAGTCGAAAATCGTTGTTGCGGCGGAACTGCTTGTTTACAAAATTCGGAACCTGTGGGTCTTCGTGCATTTCTCGACCGATACCGTGACCGACAAATGCCTCGACTACCGACATCCCATTGTCGGCCACATAGGTCGCCATTTCAGTGGCAACTTCGCTCCAAAGGATCTTTTCGTGCATCAACTCGATCGCCAAGTCGAGAACACCTCGCGTGACATCGAGCAGTTTTTTCAATTCAGGCGAAACGCTACCGACCGCATGTGATACGGCGGCATCTCCGCACCAGCCGTTCAGCCGACAACCCGTATCTATGCTGAGAATGTCTCCTTCGCACAGCTTACGCTTGCCCGGTATCCCATGCACAACCTCTTCGTTGAGCGACATACACGTCACGGCCGGAAAAGGCACATGGCCCGGAACTCCCTTAAACAACGGCTCGGCGTCTTTCTTAAGAAAAAACTCCTCGACCGTGGCATCGATTTCTCCCGTAGTCACACCCGGTCGCACCATCGCAGCGGCCAACTGATGTGCTTCCCACACCAGCAATCCGGCCTTCCGCATCAAGGCGATTTCTCGCGGCGAACGAAGAATCTCCACGCCAATAACTCCTAGTTCCAGCTTATCTAGCCGGCGATTTTGTCCAATTCACCCTTTACCCGACCGGCAACTTCTTCAACGCTGCCTAAACCGTCGACGGTTACCAGCAGGTTCTTTTCCGAGTAGTACTTCAAAAGCGGCTCTGTTTGCTCACGATAGGCTACCAAACGCTGGCGGATGACCTCGGGCGTATCGTCGGCACGGCCGCGACCGGCCAAACGATTGAACAGTTCCTCTTCGGCCACGCGAAGCTCGAGCACAACGTCCAGGGGCGTATTCTTTTTAGCCAACATGGCGTCCAGTGCTTCGGCCTGGGCGATGGTTCGCGGGAAACCGTCCAGCAGGTAACCGGCCTGGCAGTCGGGTTCTTCCAGTCGCTCGGCAATGATGCCCACGATAACTTCGTCGGGCACCAGTTTTCCGGCGGACATGTATTTATCGGCCTCTTTTCCAACCTCGGTTCCAGCGTCGCGAGCAGCGCGAAGCATGTCGCCGGTGGAAAGGTGCGCCGGTTTATATGTGGCAACGATAAAATCTGCTTGTGTGCCTTTGCCAGCTCCGGGAGGTCCGATGAAGACGATTCGCATCAAAAGTATCCTTATTTTCTATGCTAGGACCGTTCCAGCAATCCCTTGTAGTTTCGCATTACCAAGTGGCTATCAATTTTCTGCACTAGATCGAAGGCAACGCTAACGGCAATCAGCAAGCCGGTGCCGCCATAGAAGCTGGCCACGTCCAAGGGAATACCCATCGCCACCGAGATGATCGTCGGTATCACAGCCACCAAGGCCAGGAAGCCGGCACCGACGTAGGTGATGCGGATCATGACTTTTTCAAGGTAGTCGGCCGTGCGTTTACCAGGTCGGTAACCCGGGATGAATGTTCCGTAGTTCTTCAGGTTATCGGCCATGTCCTTGGGATTGAAAGTAATGGCCGTCCAGAAGTAGCAGAAGAAGTAAATCAATACCACATATAAAACGTTGTAAACAAAGCCGTCGCCGCGTTGGAAAATTGTCTCTAGATCCTGCCAAAAGCCGCCGAATCCCCTCAGGTAGCTGAACAGCACGGTGGGGAAGAGCAAGAGGCTACTGGCGAAGATGATGGGCATCACGCCGGCCTGGTTGACTCGCAAGGGCAGATACTGTCGCGACCCGCCGTAAACGCGGCGGCCGCGGACGTGCTTAGCACTTTGCGTGGGAATGCGGCGTTGTCCTTGCGTGATAAACACCACGCCCGCCACAATACTGACAAATAATATCGCTAAGACAAGCAGTTTCTCCACACCGACCTGGCTGCCGGTGCTGCCGAGTTCGATGCCACTTTCAAACATGGGTTTGATAAGTTTCATGCCAGCGTTGGGCATTCTGGCCAAAATACCGGCCATAATCAAAAGGCTAATACCGTTGCCGATGCCGTATTCGTCGATCTGCTCGCCTAACCACATCAGGAACGTGGTTCCAGCGGTCATCGTAAGGATAGCCGTTATCTGCCATCCAGCAGTGTCGAAGCCGGGTTTAATGAGATTCTGCTTGACCAGCACACCCACATAGAACCAGCTTTGAAAAAGGCACAATATCACGGTGGCATAGCGTGTATATTCGTTGATTTTCTTGCGGCCACTTTCACCTTCCTTTTGCAGACGTTCGAGCGGAGCCCAAACGCTGCCTAACAACTGGAAGATAATCGAGGCTGAAATATACGGCATGATACCCAGGCCAAAGATTGTAGCCTGGCTAAGCTGGCTGGCACTGAAGACCGAGAACTGTTCGATAAGTTGCCCCAGGCCCGTGTTTGACTGGGCGTGGAAGAACTCGAACATCGCCTCGGTATCGACGATGGGCAAGGGAATCTGCCATCCAATCCTATAGATGGCAAGCAAGCCCAACGTCAGAAGAATCTTCTGGCGCAGCTCTTTAATGGTGAAGATGACGCGTATCTTTTCCCACATTTTTCGATCCGTACTAAGCAGTACTCGGGGTGGTCGTGTTTAGGCTTGCCAGACACCGCAGAAAAAGCGCGTGACGCTCCGTCATCACCTACTCTTTACTGTCCGTCTGGTCAACGGTTTCAGCAGCTTTGGCAGCCGCCACCAGTTCCGCGGTCTTTTTTTCCGCAACCGGCTTGGCCCCTCGCATTTTGTTCTTAACAACAGGCGCCTTGGCGGGCAAAATAACAATTTCACCGCCTGCCTGTTCTATTTTTTCTTTGGCCGACTTGCTGAAACGATGCGCGGCGACCTTGAGCTTCTTCGTAAGCGAGCCGTCACCGAGAATCTTCAGCACATCGTAGCGTTGTTTGGCGATGCGCTTCTCTTTGATCGTGGCGGGGGTTACTTCCGCGCCGTCTTCAAAGGTCATCTCCAAATCACCGATATTTATAGTGGCGACATCGAGAGCCCAACGGTTAT
>CAZISU010000352.1:0-4407 GCA_964541935.1 uncultured Planctomycetaceae bacterium
CGTGTCGTACTTGGTCAGAAACATATCGACACCGCCCGCGTTTGTGTTGCCGTCGAGGCCGCCGTGGGTGTATCCGGTAACATAGGCGTTGCCGCTGCCATCGACCGACACGCCAGTGCCGAAGTCGCTGGTGATCGAGCCCAGTTGTTTGGTCCACAGCTTGGTGCCGGCCGTGTCATACTTGGTCAGAAACATGTCTCTTTTGCCCGCGCTGGTATTGCCATCGAGGTCGCCTCCGGTGTTCCCGGTAACATAAGCGTTGCCGCTGCCATCGACCGACACTTCATAGCCGTAGTCGTCGCTGGCCGTGCCCAGTTGCCGCGTCCACTGCTTGGTGCCGTCCGTGTCGTACTTGGTCAGAAACATATCGACACCGCCCGCTTTTGTGTTGCCGTCGAGGCCGCCTCTGGTGCGACCGGTGACGTATGCGTTGCCGCTGTCATCTACCGACACATCTAGCCCCTCGTCGTAGTTGGACGTGCCCAGTTGCCTGGTCCACTCTACAATGGGGGTTTCGGCCTGTGTCGTCGCCGACAAGGCCAGCAGAATTATGCCAGTCAAAAATCGCTCCATTAGACTGTCCCAGATCAGAGTTCGAAAAAATGATTTAGTTGAAACACCAGAATAGCAGACCACGCCCAGCTCCGTCAACAAAACACCCCAAAAAACATTGCGGCCGAGCCGACATGCCAGATCGGCAGCCCTCAGCCGTCGCGTGTGGGCCTCCGACGGTCTTTGCCGACTACAGAGACCTTGGAAATAACAGACCCTTAGAATCGAATTCCTCGAGCGCATAGAAAACCCGCTGCCGGCCGAGTAAGCAAAAGCCGGCGGCGGGCTCGAAAGGCGGGGGCCTTGGCGCGGTTGATCGAGGTAGTCAGCTCCATACGCTGTTTGGCGGCTGGTTCCAGGGCCACCTCTTTTTGCATTGCCGCAACCTTTTGCCGTTGCGGTCGCGACAGTTGGAACGGTGTACGCGCCTTGTCTTCAAACAGCGCCGACGACTGGCTGGCCGCCTCGATCTCGGCCGTATATTTACGCGCATTGTCCGCCGCGCCGGGGCCCTCCAGGGTCTTGGCCATCTTGCCGAAGCGTACCTTGTTGATTTTCATGGCCTCATAGGCGCCCGGGTCCTGCTTGCGCATGGCGTCCCAGGTAGCCAGCAAACCTTGCGGCTTGGTTTCTTCGGTGAATAGTGTCGGCCGCGCGGGTTGGTAGTCGGGCGAACCAAACTTGCCCTTTTCCTTTTGCGGTTGCCGGTGAAAATGGTTTCGACAAAATGTCCGGCCGGCGGGCTCCCGTAGTTGTCAGCCGCAGGAGAAGCAGGTTGTACCCCGCCGACCGCTATTCTATTTATTCTGATCGTCGTCAACTGCGCACACTACAGCCGCCTCTCGGGCTATTGATTCAAGACCGCGGTTGAAAATCATTAGGGCCTCGTTTCCGGATTTGCGCCGTAACCTCTCGCCCACCTTGCGAAGAATAGACTCCATGCGTAGCGGCCATTGCCGGCCACAATCTCGCCCGTGGTCTGGTTACAGACAATCGGGTGCAATTGTCCAAACGTCGACAGGCTCGCGCGGATCGCCGCCAGGTTGGCCGCATCATGTCGCCGCGCGTTCCGCGGGTCCACCTTCAGCTCGCCCAGCGGCACCGCCAGCGGCCGCAAAACGTCCGCGATATAATCCAGCCCGCCACCGCCGGCCGCTCGTTTTTTCGCCATCCTTACACCTCAAACCAAGCTCGAGCCCCGCCGGCCGGCCCCGTCGGCGCGCCACCGCGCGCACCCAGCCTTACTTACTCAGACAAACGCCCAAAGTACGCACAAAACCGCGTTGATGATCGTCCTTCGGACCCCAGGGGGTATCCCGGGGAAGAACCTAAGCCCCGCCCCCAGGGGGCTACCCCCACCGTGGAGACACCCGTTTTAGTCGGTTCCGCCGGCCGACTGGTGCGGCGGCCATGGGTTAAGGCCGCCGCGGCCAGCCAGTCAAAGCGTGGCCGGTTGGGACAAAACAACCGGCCAATCCCGCCCGGCACGGCGGTGGACCAAACCATAGCCACCGCCGGCCGAGACCAGATGCCCGGCCGGCGCTAACTTACAAACGCCGGCCGGGCCAAACAAGGATTACTAAATAGTGATGACGTTCGATAGCAAATGTCCGGCCTGCGGGTACATCACCACCTGGTCCCAGTCTGCCCTCGCCCGAATCACTGATGACCGCGTGTTGTCTTCACGATATTCCTCGATAATCACCCCGATCTCTTCCCGATCATAGCCAACGTTCTCATCTTCCCACATAAATGTCCGGCCGATACACGGCTCTTGTGGATCATCGCTGACAGCCACACGGCAAACCATCGCGTACTCGTCGGACCAGATAGAAGCAAGCGAAGCGGCCTGCGCCTCGTTTGCCGTGTTCTTGATCCCGCCGGCCACGACAACAAAGTCGAGGTCGAGGGCCTGCGCCAGCGCCGCCTCGGTCACGTTGATCGGATTCACGACGCCGGCGTATTTTATCCGGTCAATAATTTCGGCGC
Organism: uncultured Planctomycetaceae bacterium; assembly: GCA_964541935.1. Lineage (GTDB taxonomy): Bacteria > Planctomycetota > Planctomycetia > Pirellulales > Thermoguttaceae > JAFGTN01. Next base: position 2,542 of record CAZISU010000352.1, read on the forward strand.
AGTTCTTCAGGTGGAAGAACTGCCGACGGTTGCAGACCAAGCAGTTGGGGACTAAGCCCGAGCTGGTGATGACCTTCAGCCGCGCCGCCTCGATCTCGGCGATCGGCGTGCAGTTTGAACTATCATCCCATTCGTTTGTGAGCGCCGTGGTCAAGCTCGACCCGGTCCAGACGCTTGTGTCGTAGATCTTGGCCGCGGCTTGGGTCTCAAATTTCCTCGCTACCGCATCGACGGCACGGGCGGCGTGGACCTGCTCGGCGTCGAGTAGGTCCTTGTACATAGCCAGCGTGCGGTCGTCCAAAACTTCCTCGGCGCCATGTTCCGCCGTCTCAAAGGAAAATTTCTCGAATTCGAAGTCCGATCGGGAATAACCCGCGCCGGGCGCACGCGCCGTTTCGCGCGATTGTAACAAAGCCTCCAGCGGAATTTTACCGACGTCGGCTTTTTGCGACCCGACAAGCCGCGTCCGCAAAACACGCGTGCCAATGAAATTTTTCGCGGCCGATGTCAGGCTGAATTCGAAGGCCGAACCAAGATCCGGCCTGTTACTTACTGTTGTTCCTGATGATGGATAAGCCATTAGCTTTTTCCTTTACGAGAGTAATTGTTTGTGTGTAAACGACCGTTTATTCGATCGCTTCGTTGATGAGTTGTTTCGCCAGAATTTTGCCTAGCCGTTGGGCTTGGCTACGCCATCGCTCAAGGTCGAGGGGCTTCGAGTCCGGGTGCGATTGATTCCACTCGACCTGCGCGCGATGCACTTCGATCGCTTCGGCGTAGGCCGTGGCCGTTTTGGCCTTCCGTGTGAGTTTTTGAAGTTCTGTTGCCATTTTTGTGTTCCTCTTCGAAAAGTGTTTTGTAACGCCCGGGGATGATTTTATATTGCGGCTATGCTCAATTACAACGCGGCTTGGTCTAACTTAGACCGGTTCCTGTTTCTTTTTTCGTCTTCGGATAAGTGACCCATCGACAGCCCGCCTGGTTTTGAAAGTACACTCTTTGTTGTCGCAGTCGAGATATTGAACAACCAAACCGCCACGCCGGTGGTTTGAGTAGACGCGAATAAATCCTTGCTCACACGCTGGGCAACGATCGCCACTTTTGAGACCTGTATCGTTTTGCTCAAGCATATTGGGCCTCCACTTCGTGCTGAAAATCTTCGGCGCCATCGCCCCAGCCGGCTTCCCACGGCCAAGTCGCCGGTTCGGTGTCGTTGGCCGGCGCCCCCTGCCAGGCTCGACGGAGGGCCGCGCGTGCGGCCTCGTAGGCGTAGGCGTTTTGCAGTTCTTCGCGGTCGGCACCACGGCCAACAACCTTGGTCAAGGCCTCGTTTGTGGCGAAGAGCACGTCGAGCCAGGTGGCCCCATGCTCGCCGGCGAACCGTGCCGATAGTTCCAGCCGGGCCAGCTCCGGCTCGAGCTTTTTCATTTTTTGAAATGTCATCCCGTCCACTCCTCGCAAATAGGTTCCGTACATGAAAACCGCGTCTGGCTCGGGTGCCAATCCAGCGGGAGCGGCCCCGTCTCGCCGTTGCGATTCTTGGCAACGATCAAGCTGGCATTGTTCCGTGCTATGTCTGTGGGCTTGTGTGGTGCCAAGAAGAGCACCATGTCGGCGTCCTGTTCGATAGCCCCGGATTCTCGTAGGTGGCTGAGCTGGGGCTGCTCTTCGCCATCGGCCAGCCGGTTAAGCTGGCACAAACAGAGGATCGGCACTGAGTACTCGCGGGCCATTTCCTTTAGCAACTTGGTTATCCCAGCTACTTGCTGTTCACGCGGCAAGCGGCGGTCGGCGACCGATAGCAATTGCAAGTAGTCGATGACGGCCAGGGCCAGCCCGTGTTTCTTCCGGCGGCGGATCTGGCGG
>CAZISU010000352.1:4417-6360 GCA_964541935.1 uncultured Planctomycetaceae bacterium
CTCGGCTACAGTCAAACCGGCCTGGTCGTGAATGTCGAGCGCGTTGTCCGCTTGCCGGTTCATGGCCTCACTGAGCTTGTGATTATCTTGTTCGGTAAGCCGGCCGGTGCGAACCAGGCGGCTTGATACGCCGGATGTGGAGCACGCAAGGCGGACCGACAGTTCGACGGCGGACATTTCGAGCGACGCGAAGTAGACAAGCTGGCCCTTCGATGAAACGTAATCGGCGATTTGCAGAGCAAGGGACGTCTTGCCGATCCCTGGGCGGGCAGCAAGGATAATCAACTCGCCAGGAAAAAGCCCACCTTGATCGTGGTCGAAGTCAAATAGGCCTGTAGCCACGCCCGCCGCGTTACCACGCTGCTGGATCGCGTCAACATAGGCAACGGCTTCCATGCTCGCGGCGCGGATAGTAATCGGCTCGGTCTCATCGGTGCCAAGGCGGATCTCGGACAATGCGGCCTCTGACCGTTCTAGGATCGCTTCGGGTGCGTCCGTCTGATTACGGGTGTCGCTAAGCAGATTTGTTGCCACGTCGCGTAGGCGTCGCAGTGCGGCCTTCTGGCGTACAATCTCGGCGTAGTGCTTGGCGTGCCCGGCGTGGGGAACAGCGAGAGCAATTTCCGCCGCGCGTGCTTCCCACTCTTCGTTGCCGAGGTGCTTCTTGAGAATGGCGACGTGGATCGGAAGCCCTTTGGTGTGTAGCGTAAGGATCTCTTCGAAGATGGCCGCATGGGTCGGATCGTAGAAATCGTCGGCTCGCAGCCCAGATAGGTCGTCGAGTAGATCGGCCTTGAGCAAGACGGCGCCGATAACCCACTTTTCGGCCTCGATATCGGCCGGCGGCGCGGTGTCGAGTGGGTCGAGCATTTGGTTATTTGCGGCTATCACGATATGAGATTTCCTGCTTGGGTTGTTCTGGCTTGCCGTTGCCGTTGCTGGACGGCTCGAAGACGCCCGTATAGCCGTTGGCCGTGGAGTGATCGAGCGCGGCAACTGCGCGATCGGGGCCCATGTGTTCGAGCTTGATAATCGTTCTAGAGATTGCCGTCGGCGTCATGGTCTTTTTTGCTTCGCGCCGATGCTGCTGGAATGCTGACCATGCGTCTCGGAATTTTTCAGTATCCAAAGCTTCCGGCAGGGCGGCGACGGCCGCCTTGTTCTTTGGTTCTTGTTCTTTGCTCTTCTTTGTAGGAAGTATGCTTCCAGTCTTGCCGGAAGGATGCTTCCAGTCTTGGCGGAACTGTGCTTCCGGTCTTGATTCTAAGACTGGAACTGTGCTTCCGGTCTTAATTAGGTCGGCTAGTATGAAAACCTCCGTCTCACGCCGTCGCCGCTTCCGTTGAATCAGGCCGGCATTTGCTAGGATTGTGAGATATTCACGGACAGACCTATCGGAAACACCCAACGCCTCTGCAATGGTCTTTTGGGACAGATGGCACTCGCCGTCACGGTTGGCGTGTCGGGCCAACACGATGTAGGCGCAAGCTGCACGCCCGATTTTGGGTAGGCGGTCGTAGAAGGCCATTGGTAGTCGGAACCACGTCCACGCTCTTGCGTTTGGTGGGGGTTCTGGTAAAGTCATATGCTAATATCCGATTCAATGAAAACGGCCCGCGGGTTGCCGCCCAATGCGGGCCGTTTTTATGCGCGTTTCTTTTCGACAGGCGCGCGTAATCCCGGCTTTTGCATCACGAATATTGCTAAACCCCAGCTTTTGCGAGGCGTTTTTCGGCCGCTTCGATCTGCTTTTTGCGCGATCTAGAACGCTTGGGCGGCTCGATCTGTTGACCATTGGCCCGGGCGGTTAGCGCGTCGAAAAACCGCTGCAACGCCTCACGAGACGTGCAAGCTGTCCCACCGACCTTAATCACCTCCAGCCGGACACCCTTGAGGCCTCGCTTGGCCCAGCGATAGACGGTCGAGGCGTGGACGGGCTTGTC
>CAZISU010000353.1:0-3996 GCA_964541935.1 uncultured Planctomycetaceae bacterium
GGATCAAACGGGGTCGTATATGATGTAGGATGTCGCTAACTCACCCTGCAATCAGCCTATCCAGTTCCTCGCGGAGTTTTCCCAGAATTTCGTCGTACCCGAACGAGCCCACTTTTTCGCCGCCGCGTTTCAGGTTGACGCGTGTTGGTCCGCACCAGACTCCCAGGTCGGCGTCGTCGGTTTCACCCGGTCCGTTTACGCGGCATCCCATCACGGCGATTGTGATCGGATAGTGGCTGGCGTAGGCGGTCATTTCGCGTATCTGCTGGGCCAGTTCGACAAAGGCCCCGTTTTGCACGCGGGAACAGCTTGGGCAACTGATGATGTTGAGCCGTTCTGGCGAGGTTGCCTGGGCGATTTGAGCCTGGCTGAGAAAATTCCCGGCGGCCACGTCGGCGATGATCTGCCGTCCGGCTTCGATTTCCTCCTGCTTCTGCGAGTTGGGCAACGTCAGCGAGACGCGAATCGTATCGCCGATGCCCTCGCCCAGCAGTTGCTCCAGGGCGATGCGGGTTTTAATAATACCCTCGGGCGGCATGCCCGCCTCGGTCACGCCCAAATGCAGCGGCACGTCCGCACGCTGCTTGGCAAAGCGATGGTTGGCTTCGATTACCTTGGCCGGATCGGAATCTTTGAGCGAGACGCAATACCGCTGGAAGCCGATCGAGTCGAGAAACTCGCAATGCTCCAACGCACCGGCCAGCATCGGCCCGATCGAATCGTGCGCCTCGAAACGCTCGCGCATGGCCGGGTCTACCGAACCGCAATTCACGCCTACGCGCATGGCACAGTCGGCCGCCGCGGCCGTGTCGGCCAGAAAACGCACCTTGTCTTGCCACGAACGGTTGGGTTCGTGGTGGTGCAAATGCCCCGGGTTGTAGCGAATCTTGTCGACCAAGGGCGCCACCTCCGCCGCCACGCGATAATTTTCCTGCAAGTCGACCGAAAGGTTGGCCGCACAGCGCTCACGAATCTGGGCCAGCGCCCGAGCGTCTTGGGGCGTGTCGACGGCGATGCGAACCAGGCCGGCGCCGGCCTGGTCCAAGCGGTCGACCTGCTCGACGGTGGCCTCGACATCGACCGTCTTCGTGGCGCACATGCTCTGCACCAGCACCGCATTACCGCCGCCGATGGCCGCGGATCCGATCTGCACCGTTCGAGTGGGGTTTCGCTCGATTTTTGCCAATTTCAAGTTTCCTGGGGAAGGGAATTCGCCACACATTAACACTGATTCACACGGATGGATACTAGGGGGGCCCCCAGTTTTCCTTCCCTCGCTTGCGCTTCGGGTTAGAATGCACGAAGAAACTGACTGGAGAAGCAGGGTTAAGTTTGCCGATAATAGCGATGGTGCCGACCCGTTTGCGGGCCGAATCGCCGGCGGTTGGGGCGTGGAGAAGGGGGGTTCCTTCTTCATAACTGCTTATTGTACAAAATGTTACGACACCTGACCATAGTCGGTTTATTGGTCTTTTGCGGCGGATGTCAGCTTTTGCCCGACGTCGCGCATAAACCGACATTACACAATCCGTTTCCGCAATTATCCCGCGTGGCGATTGCGCCGTTCTTTAATGCCAGCAACGAGCCCACGGTCGATGGGCGGCAGTTCGCTATTGCATATTATAACGAACTTCAGAGCGTGCCGGGCTTCGAGGTCGTTCCGGTTGGTGTCGTCGAGACCGAGATCATCAATCAAAAAATAACCCTCTCCAGCGCTGCCGATGCCCAACGGTTGGCCAGGGCCCTGAACGTCGATGCCATCGTGATTGGCGTGGTAACCGATTATTCGCCCTATTACCCACCACGTTTGGGGATGCAGGTCAAGTGGTACGCCGCGAATCCTGGCTTCCACCCCATTCCGCCAGGCTACGGACTGCCTTGGGGCACGCCCGAAGAGGAGAATATTCCGGCCCCGCTGTTGTACGAAGCGGAAATGGCGTTAGCCAAGGAACAACTCAAAACGCAAACGCCCAACTGCGATCCACAAGAAGGTCAGCAAGACGCTCAAATCGAACAAGCCCATCGTGAGCAAATTGCGGCTGCCAGGAACTCCATGAACGCTGCCAGGGCCGATGCCGACTTGGAAAACGAACGCGCGGCAGATTCTCACTGGGTTGGGCCGGACGGTCGAGAGATTTTGCCGCAAACGGCCAGGACGCAAACAAGCGGGCCGCAAACTTTACGAGATCCGCAAACGCCGCACAACAGTCAAAAAGCGTCGGGCAAATCCGCTGCCACGGCTTCGAATGCGGGGCCGATGACGTGGGAAGAGTCGGCTCGCTTGGCCGCTGAAACACCACTCGTGCCTGGAATACCAGCAGATTGGCCGGATCCACGCGGTTTTGTTCCACCGCCACCCAGCAGCACGGCCCCGACTTGTTGGCCGAGCGACAAGCCGGTTATGGAGTTGACCCGCAATTACGACGGGTCGGACATAGATTTTACCGAGGCGTTATCCAGTTATCATTATTTTCGCGACGACGCCCGTTTTGGGGGTTGGCAGTCATATCTCCAACGCAGCGAAGACTTTATAGACTTTTGTGCCCACATGCATATTTGGGAAATGCTCACCGCCAGAGGCGGAGCCGGCAAAACCCGAGTGGTGTGGAGGCGGCAAACCGTCCGATAACAATAACTGTGGCGTCTTATACCAATTGTTGACTGAGGGAGAAGATCGGCCGTGACTGAGGACATTAACGTACTAGCCCTAGTCAAGGGTAGCGAACGATATGTGTTTTTGTACGATGATACCAGTCGTGCTGAAACGCTACGGGTATTGGGTCGCTACGCCTCTAATCCGGAACTCAGCTTCACTTGGTACGACGCGGCCGTGCTGAGCCAGAAAATTCGTCAAGAGTGCCACAAGCACTCTCATAACCGCCGTTTCAATCTGCCGTTGACAACCGACGCCGACGATCTGTTTTAGTAACATGCAAAGGGCCGTCTCTCGTTTTTTGCAATATCTTCGCGTCGAGCGAAACGCCTCGGAGTTGACGCTCAAGAGTTATCGCGAAGATCTTATGGCATTGGCCGAGTATCTGGCCGAGGCCGATCCCACGTGTTCCACGGCAGACGCTGACGAGTCGAGTTCTTTTCCCAGCCCTGCTGCGATTTCGGTGCTCGATTTGCGGGGCTACGTGGCGGCCCTGCACGAGGCCGGCTACGCCAAAAGCACAATCGCGCGGCGGCTGGCTTCGTTGCGGAGTTTTTTCCGCTTCGGTCAGCGTGAAGGCTGGGTTGACACGAATCCGGCCAAACCCTTGCGCAATCCGCGCCTCGCGCGCACGCTTCCACACTTTCTTTCGACCGAGGATCTGGGGCGGCTCTTGGAATCGCCTTGCAGCGACAGCCCCTTGGGGTTGCGAGATCGGGCCATCTTGGAAACGCTTTACGCGGCCGGGCTGCGTGTGAGCGAGTTGGTGGGTTTGTGTGACGGCGATTTGGATTTCGCAGCCGGAATTTTGCACGTCCGCGGCAAAGGCAAACGCGAGCGTCTTTCGCCCATCGGCAGCTATGCCACACGCGCCATCCAGCACTGGCTGGCGGTTCGCAAGCTGCACCAGGCCGAACCACAAGGCCCCTCCGCACCGGTCTTTGTCAACCGCTTCGGACGTCGCACGACCACACGCAGCATCGGGCGGATGCTGGAAAAATACCTCCGCAAAACGGGCCTGGACGTCCGCACCACGCCGCATTCGTTGCGGCACAGCTTCGCCACGCATCTGCTCGACCGCGGGGCCGACATCCGTAGCGTGCAAGAGTTGCTGGGACATAAGAGCCTGGTAACGACGCAAATCTATACCCACGTCAGCACGGCCGGGCTGCGCGAGGTCTACGAGCGGGCCCACCCGCGAGCCGCCGCGGGTGAGTAGCGTTTTCTGATTGAACGTTGCTGCCCGTCTGCGTTTGGCCCGTCTGCGTTTGGCCCGTCTGCGTTTGGCCCGCCTGCGTTTGGACCGCCTGCGTTTGGACCGCCTGCGTTTGGACCGCCTGCGT
>CAZISU010000353.1:4096-6356 GCA_964541935.1 uncultured Planctomycetaceae bacterium
GTTTGGACCGCCTGCGTTTGGACCGCCTGCGTTTGGACCGCCTGCGTTTGGACCGTCTTCAATCACCTCTTAAATGGTGAATTCAGACCGCCATAGGGACTGCCTGAACTGCGAATCATTCCGGTTTTACTGGTAGACGTAGCAGGACCCTGGTTTAGAATGGGGGTAATGGGTTAATAGGATGGCCGGGGATAGTTTAGTCGGCAGTAAGTGAATGGAACGACTCCTTTTTATCGGTCGTGGGCAAACGACGAGTGGGCGAACACCAACAACAGTTCATGTTCGATAGAGTAATGAAAGACAACAAATGAATCTCGCAAAACATCTTACTATCGCAACGATCGCCCTGACTCTCACTGCGACGAGCGTTTCGGCCGACGTTCTCACGACGGGCAATGTAACGCCCGACCCCGTGACGGCGACTTCCAGTACTTACTTGAAAATTGGCGATACGGCCGATGGCACGATGACCATCAACAACGCTGGCAGCGACCATGATGTGTTCAGTGACAGCAACATGATTGGCAGCTTCTCCACCCCCGGTGTTAACGGCGCCGTTACAGTTGAGGGCGCGGGTTCATCCTGGACTTGCAATGGCGGAATAAACGTCGGATGGAAAGGCAACGGCACGCTCGATATCAAAAACGGCGGTGTCGTTTCCAGCACTTCTGGTTCGATCGCCCCGCAATCCACTTCGGTCAGTTCCGCCACCGTCGATGGCGTGGGTTCAAGTTGGACCATGTCATCGTCGTTTAACACGCTTACCATCGGGTATATTGGCGAGGGCATGCTCCACGTCAAAAACGGCGGTGTCGTCTTCACCAACGCAAACATTGGTATTGGCTACAATGCGAATAGTGCCGGCTCCGTCATCGTTGAGGGCGCCGGTTCAACCTTGACGGCCAATTCCGGTAATGTCGGCCAATACGGCAACGGCTCACTCAAAATCAGGGACGGCGGTGTCGTCTCTACCGCACTCACTCGCATTGGCTACGGCGCCGCTTCGAAAGGCGTGGTCACGGTCGATGGGGCGGATTCGAAATGGACGACCACGAAATTGTATCTCGGCTACCAGGCTCCCGGGGCGTTGAATATTCTCAATGGCGGAAAGGTTGAGGTAGGCGGGAACGTTTCGAACCGTTACGGCAGCAGGATTGCAATTGATGTCAGCAACGACGACATGTTCACCGTTGGCGGGGATCTGAGGAATGAGACCGCAATTTGCCTGTCGGCCGCAGCACAGTTGGCGGTGGGATCCTATTCGCCGATCGCAGTCACAGGCTCTTGGACCGGCAGCGGAGCGTATGAAGCCATTGGTGGAGTGTGGAATCCGAGTACTCATGTCTTCACGGTCTCTGCAGCTCAGCAAACAACGGCTGGAGTGACGGCACAGATAAACTTGCCGATTACCCAACGGCTGGCCGTCGGGAATGACCTGGGTGTGAGCTTTACAGCAGGAACCGGCACCTTCGATTTCGCTGCCGATATAACCCCTACCCAAACGCAAAATTTGCTCCGCAATCTTTTGGAATCGGGCCAATCGATCTTGAGCAGTTGGGACTTCACGACAGACATGGATCCCGGCAGCGAGACCATGCTCTCCTACCATCTCCCCGAGGGCTCCTCGGATTTAGAGGTATGGCATTTCGACAGCACCACTGGTTGGACCGAATTCAGTTTGGGTAGTGTCAGCTTCAACAACGGTTGGGCGAGTTTCACCGTCGACGGCTTCAGTAGCTACGCCGTGACGGGTGTTGGGAACCCCGTTCCCGAACCCTCGACGCTGGTTTTGCTGGGGCTTGGCGTGAGCGGCTTGGCCCTATTGCGTCGGCAGAGGAGACGGTAGACTAATAGCCTGTTTGTTAGTGCGGCAGCTATATTGCCGACGGTCGAGATGCGGTGGCAATGCGACATCCGGCCGTGCGCCCAGGCGATTCGCTTAGATGAATTTCCAGCGAGGCCGGCCAGTTGGCCTCTGGCAAGGTTTCGCACAAGCGGCCCAGCAGTTCTTCGGCAATGTGGCGAGCGATCATCTCGTTGGTAGTGTTAGCGACGGGCAATATTGCACAATCGGCCGCTGGAAATTGCCAGCGACGCTCCGCATGGGCGACTTCCACCACGTCGGAGTCGACAAGCACCTGGATCTCGGGACTGTCGTCGGGCAACAACGTGCGGTGGTCGAACCGAGCGAGAATTTCAATCGTCAGTTTTTCCAAGAGACAAAAGTCCACGACGCACTGGATATCATCCAAAGGCCCCC
>CAZISU010000354.1:0-6353 GCA_964541935.1 uncultured Planctomycetaceae bacterium
CTAATGGTTGTTATTGTTTGAGGGGGCAGGTATCAGATTTGATCATTGAGCATTCGAAATTCCTGTCCTCTACCCTCTATTCTTCTTCCTCGCGCTCCGCCTCCTCGGAGTTCTCCCCCTCAGAGCCCTCCTCATCGGGAAGCACCTCTTTGAGGATCCGCGATATCTCCATGGAATGCTTGACTCCCTGATCCAGGATGAATTCGATCCGCGGAGTATATCTGGTGTCGATCCGTGAACTTAGTTTCGACTGTAAGAAGCCGGCCGAGCTTTGCAGGCCTCGCAGACACAAGTCCTGCTTGGCGTCGTCGCCCATCACCGATACGTGGACCTTGGCTTGACGCATGTCGCCGGACATTTCCACGTAGGTAACCGTGACGTCGGCGACGCGAGGATCGTTGAGATCGCTGAGGATGGCCCAACTGACCACCTCACGAACAGCTTCCGCCGCCTTTAGTGTACGTCGGGACGTCATTGTTACCGGGCCTCATCTTGGGTTGCATTAAAGTTCTTCGGTGGAATGCGAATCTTGGGTGGAACCTCGCTAGAAAGTTCTGGCTATTTCTTCAACCTTGTAGGCTTCCAGTATGTCGCCTTCCTTCAAGTCGTTGAAACCGGAAAGCCTGATGCCGCACTCCAGACCTTCGCGGACGTCCTTCGCATCGTCTTTTTCCCGCCTGAGCGAGTGCAAGGGGTAATCGCCGATGACGCGATTTTCCCGGATCACGCGGATGCGGGCATCTCGTTCGATGTTGCCGGCCAAGACGCGGCAACCGGCAATGGTACCCAAGCGGCTGATCGCGAACGTCCGCTGCACCAGGGCGCGGCCCAGTTCCTTCTCTTGCTCTTCGGGCTTGAGCATGCCTTCCAGAGAGGCCTTGAGATCGGCGGTGATTTGATAAATGATATCGTAGCGTCGGACCTGAACGCCCCGCTGCTCGGCAAGCATCCTGGCGCCTTCGTCGGCGACAACGTTGAAGCCGATGATAATGGCGTCGGAAGCGTCGGCCAAATGAACGTCGGCCTCGGTGACTCCGCCCACGGTTGCCTGCAGGATCTTGATCTGCACCTCGGGATGCTCGAGCTTGGTAAGTTCCTTCTTAATGGCTTCGATCGAGCCACGCACGTCGGCACGCAGGATGATGTTGAGGGTTTGCACCTCCTCTTGGCCAAGTCGGTCGAAGAGATTCTCGAGGGTGACGTGTACCTGGGTGCCCGCAAGCGATTGCTGACGCACTTCATCGGCCCTGTGCTCGGCGATTTCTCGCGCCTGGGCAATCTCGGGAACGACGTGGAAACGGTCGCCGGCGCCGGGCGCCTCGTTCAGTCCGGTAACGTTCACCGGCATGGCGGGCCCAGCCGTTTTGTGCCGTTTGGTGGGTTTAAGCGTGTCGTACATGGCCTTCACGCGGCCAAAGGCCGTGCCGCAGACGACCACGTCGCCGACCTTCATGGTTCCCTTTTCGACCAGCAGCTTGGCGACCACTCCGCGGCCTTCGTGCAGTTCGGACTCCAGGCAGGTGCCTACGGCCGCGCGGTCGGGATTGGCTTTAAACTCGTGCAACTCGGCCACGGTCAGCAGCGTTTCTAGCAGCTCGTCGACACCTTCGCCGGTGATGGCGCTGGTTTTGACCACTTCGGTATCGCCGCCCCATTCGCTGGGCAGGAGATCGTTAGTGCCTAATTCCTGGTAAACTCGCTCTGTGTTGACACCCGGTATGTCGATCTTATTCAAAGCCACGACGATGGGAACGCCGGCCGCGCGTGCGTGGCTTATGGCTTCCTCGGTCTGCGGCATAATGCCGTCGTCGGCGGCCACCACCAATACGGCAATGTCGGTTACGTTAGCACCGCGAGCGCGCATCTCGGTAAAGGCTTCGTGACCCGGGGTATCGACAAAGGCGATAGCCTGGCCGCCTCTTTTAATTTGATAGGCGCGGATGTGCTGGGTGATACCGCCCTTTTCGCCCGAGACGACGTCTATGCCGATAACTCGATCCAAAAGCGAGGTTTTTCCGTGGTCGACGTGCCCCAGGAAAGTAATAATCGGCGGCCGTGGTTTGAGCAGGGTGGGATCTTCGTCTTCTTCGTCGACGACGGTGAGCACCTGCTGCTCCAGGTCAACCTCTTGACGGAAATCGACCTCGACTCCCAACTCGGTGGCTAGCAGTTCGGCCATCTCGGCATCAAGCTGCGCGCTGATATTCATGGCGGTCGTTGCGCCTAGTTTGAGCAACTGGCCCAAGACCTGCGCCGCCGAGACGCCCAAAGCTTCGGAGAACTCTCGCACGGTACAGGGAACTGCTAGCACGACGTTGCTCTTTCTGGGGGCCGCCGTGTTGGCTCCAGTACGGCGTATGCGTCTGACATGCCGACGTGGGCGATCATCCTCCTGGCCCTTTCGACGCCGACCGGAGGTTCGCTTGCGTTTGAGCTGCCGCTGCTCGCGACCGCCCAACGTGGAGGCTTCACCCTCTTTCGGCAACACGGGCTGGCGTCCACGACGTCCCTGGCCTGCCGAAGCCGCTGCTTCGATTCCAGCCAGATCCGTACTGGGCTTGGGTTCGCCGCCCTTCTTCTTGCTCGTTGCCTTGCGTTTCTTTTCGTGTTTTTTCAGATGCTCCGCCAGCGGTTTCTCGCCGGCCCGGCCCGCTCGAATAGCATCGGCCGGTAAGCGAATGTCCGGTTTCTGAGCGGCAGGTTCCTTGGGCTTTCGCGAAGCGGGTGGCTTCTGCGAGATCGGGATAGGAGCCAATTTGATGGTGGGCCCGTTGGGCTTGGGAGCCCCGTTGGGCTTGGGAGCCCCGTTGGGCTTCGATGGCCTGCCCGGTCGTCGCAACGTCGGCAGCCGCGACGGCTGTTGCGAAATGGGCTTGAACTCGGGCCGTACGGGCGCGTTTGGATCAATCGGCGGCTCGGGCTTGGTTGGAGTCGCGGAAGCAGCGGGAGCCATAGGCTCGGCGGGCGCCGCTTCTTCGACGGGAACTTCCGGTTCTACCGCTGGCTCGACCGTTGGTTCAATCGCCGGCTCGGGAGGCGCTTCGACGGGCTCGACTGCAACCGGCTGAGGCTGTTCCTCGGATGGCTGTGGAGGTGGAGCTACCGTAGCGGGCGGCTTTTTCATCACGGGAACTCTGCCCATGCCGGAGCCCGGTGCCACGTAATCCTCGCGACGGAGCGTTTCGTCGCTGGGCGGCGCAGTGCTGGGTGCGGGCATACTAATGCCTGCTGGAGCGGCTGCTGCCTTGGGGGCTTTGGCCCCACTCACATAAGATGTGATCTTCTCAACTTCATCGTCGGTCAGACTAGCTAGCGCAGACCCTTTTCCCGTGACACCTGCTTGTGTACAGATGTCTACTAGCGACTTGCTGTCGAGCTTCAGTTGCTTGGCTAACGCGTAGATGCGAATGGGCAACGCAACTCTCCCTTTCAACGCCCGGCTCAAGGCTGCCTGCCTCGAGCGCGGTATACTTATAAACTGCTTACATCACATAGGCATTTTTCTCCCTACCGAACGTCACTTGTAAAGTTGACGCGTGAGAGACCCGCCTGTCCAGGCCTCTCTCTTTCTCAGCATGGCTGCCCTCACCCGCTGAATTGACCAAGGTGCATGAGAAACACGAGTTTCGTATACACACTGTCCGTTGGACAACCCTGCAGGAATCTATTAATTCCGCGAGTCGGTTCGCCGAAATCGGACCGAACCTACTCACCTCCCTCTCCTTGTACTTCTTTACTCTCGCTGTCGGCCGTCGTCTGAACATCTTCCGTCTGAACCTCTTCCGGCTGAATCTCTTCCGGCTGAATCTCTTCCGTCTGAACCTCTTCCGTCTGAACCTCTTCCGTCTGAATCTCTTCCGGCTGAATCTCTTCCGACGGGGCTTCCTGCGACGGGGCTTCCTGCGTTTCGGCAGGTGCTTCTTCCGCTTTCACTTCTACATCTTCACCGGCAACGACCGGTTCACCCTGTTTTTCCATCTCGGCCATTCTAGCTGCATCAGCCACCGCCTCCGCCTCTTCGGCTTGGGCCATTGCGGTCGAGCGGCGTTCTTTTTCTCGCTGTCGACGTCGTTGTTCGGCGGCTTCCTGCTCGGCTGCCATTGCCTTGTCGTCGGCCTGAGTGACGATGTGGTCGACCTGCTCCGCCGTGAGACTGCCCATCTCCATCAGCACGTCGGGCTCGATCACAGAGAGGTCGTCATACGAAAGGAAACCTTCGCCAACCAACTTGTCCGCCAACTCTTCGTCCATGCCGTCAAGTTCGCTGAAACCGACGATGGCCGATTCCAACTGCTCGTTGAGTTCGTCCTGGGTCATAATCTCAATGTCCCAGATGCAAAGCTTACTGCCCAAGCGGACATTTTGCCCTCGGCGACCGATGGCCAACGAAAGCTGGTCCTCGCGGACAAGCACAATCGCACGCCCCAGGGCCTTACAGAGGATGACCTCTTCGACCTCGGCCGGTTGCAAAGCGTTGGGGATCATGACCTGCATGTCATCGCTGAAGCGAACGATATCCACACGTTCGCCGGACAGTTCGTCGACAATATTCTTGATTCGATTTCCACGCACGCCAACACACGCGCCCACGCAGTCCACACGCTGATCCGAACTGGAAACCGCAACCTTGGTGCGATAGCCGGGCTCGCGGGCAACCGCCTTGATCTCGATCACGCCGTCGATGATCTCGGGGATTTCCTGCTCAAAAAGCCTGGCCACAAGGTGCTTGCGAGTGCGGCTGAGGATGACCTTTACGCGGCTGCCGACCTTGCGGACGTCGCAAACAGTGGCTCGGATTCGCTCGTTGACGTGGTGCGTCTCGCCCGGAATCTGTTCTCCGCGAGGGAGAATGGCCTCGATATTCCCGAGGGTTACAGTTGCCGCGCCACCATCGTAACGATGGATCACACCCGTCACCAACTGATCCATTTGTTCCATGTACTCGTCGTAGAGGGCGTCGCGCTCGGCCTCGCGGATCTTTTGGATCATCACCTGCTTGGCTGTTTGCGCGCCGATTCTTTCGGCGATCGTTTCCGGCGTCAGTTCGGTGCCATCGTGCGTTCCATGAATCTGACCCGTACTGCGATCAATGGTTATGACGATTTCTTGATCTTCGCCATAATGCTTCTTTGCGGCTGACACGAGCGCAGACTCTATGCCGTCGAATACGATAGACTTGTCAATGTTTTTGTCACGGTGAATTGCGTCAACAATCCGCAACAGTTCGTTGGGATTCATCGATCCTCACTTTGCACGTCTAAATATTGCGCCCGTCTGGATATTGCCACCAAGGCGTTAGCCGAAAATGACAATCCACCGATCCCTGTCCATATTACTAATGCGGCATGGGATCATATGCCCGACATGTCGGACACACCGCAATGGCACACCATTATCGCCTCCACCCCGAACGACAACCATTCTGGCCAAGCCAAAATAGGCTGTAAATCCGGTGCAGTTTAGGGCTTAGGCCACACGATCCAGCCGTTGCCGACGGCCAAAACGCCCTAAACCTTTTTCGTGTCCACTACTTAGTGAGACATGTAATCTCGTAAAGATACCGGCCTACCGGGCGGGTGTCAAGGTGGCGAGGGCCGCAAGCAGCCGCCAACCCCATTAACACACTATGACTTGCCCGCCACTAGGAAGAATTGACTGCCCTGTCGCCCTAAATGACGCAAGTACTGCAAATTAACCGGTCCCAACGGGTGGGGTAAAGCAAGGGGAACGCTTCCTCATACCCTAGATCGTTTACTGTATCACTACACTAACCCGAAGCGCAAGCGAGGGCCCTTGATGATTTTCAGGGCTTTCCGGCCCTCGCTTGCGCTTCGGGTTAGTATGGCTCGAATAATTCGACTAAACGGCCGCGAGTGGCTCGGCTAACAAATTTCCTGCCAATCGACTTTCCCAACGGGCTGCTAGCGGTCGGCAATGACCTGAATAACAAGAATGAAACTAACAATACTTATCGAGCGGTCACACGGAAGTCTTCTACGGACCGCCGAATCGATCTGTTCAAAAATCAATCCCGCGACGCCATCACCAGACGCAAGATATACCAAAACAGCAGTGCCACCGCGGCGAACAGCGCTAGCGCTGCAGCTACATGTTGACCAATCCGGTAATGGTGCAACACGTTCGACGTATCGTAGAGGATATACCCACAGGCAAGTGCAATCATGGCCACCGTGAAGATCGGGCCCAGTGTGAAACCCGTAAAGATGGCCACGACTATCAGGCCCATGGCCGCGAAACCACCGAACATCAACGCCGAACGCATGAACGAAAAGTCCTTGCGGGTGATAAACACCACGGCCGTCATCACGCCGAACAATACGAGCGTGGCCAGA
>CAZISU010000355.1:0-6338 GCA_964541935.1 uncultured Planctomycetaceae bacterium
TCATCAAGGTCGGCAAAGACGGCGTTATTACCGTCGAAGAAGGCAAGCAGAACGAGACCTACGTCGATGTGGTCGAGGGCATGCAATTCGACCGCGGCTTTCTTTCGCCCCACTTCGTCACCGACCAGGATCATCAGATCTGCAATCTGGAAAACTGCCTGGTTTTGATTCACGAAGACAAGATCTCCAACGCCAAGGACTTGGTTCCGTTGCTCGAGGCGATCAGCAAGGCCAACAAGCCGCTGTTGATTATTGCCGAGGACATCGATGGCGAAGCGTTGGCTACGTTGGTCGTCAACAAGATGCGTGGCATCTTGAGCGTGTGTGCGGTTAAGGCTCCCGGCTACGGTGATCGTCGTAAGGCCATGTTGGGCGACATCGCCACCTTGACCGGTGGAGAGGCCATCTTCAAGGATCTGGGCGTTTCGCTAGACGCGGTCAAGATCTCCGACCTTGGCACCGCCAAGAAGATTACGGTCGACGCCGACAACACTACCATCGTCAGCGGCGCCGGTAAAAAGGCCGCCATCGAGGGGCGCGCCGATCAGATCCGTCGCGAGTTGGAAACCACCGACAGCGAATACGATCGCGAGAAACTGCAAGAGCGGTTGGCCAAGCTGGCCGGCGGCGTCGCGCAGATCAACTGTGGTGCCGTCACAGAGACGGAAATGAAAGAGCGCAAGGCCCTGCTGGAAGACGCACGGGCTGCAACCCAAGCCGCATTGGAAGAGGGTGTTGTGCCCGGCGGCGGCGTTGCCCTGATGCGTAGCACAAAGGTCATCGACAAGCTCGTTCTCGAAGGCGATGAGGCTCTGGGCGCGAAGATCGTACAGAATGTCCTCGACGCTCCCTTGCGTGCCATCGCCGAGAACGCCGGCAAAGACGGCGCCGTTGTCGTCAACCGCGTTCGGGCCATGAAGAGTAAGGGTGAAGGCTACGACGCCGACAAGGACAAGTATTGCAACCTGATCGAAGCCGGCGTTATCGACCCGGCCAAGGTCGTTCGCACGGCCCTGCAAAACGCCGCCAGCGTAGCGGCTCTGCTTTTGACCACCTCGTGCCTGATTTCCGACATCCCCTCGGAAGATGACGGCGCTGCCGGCGGACCTCCCGACATGGGCGGCGGAATGGGCGGCATGGGCGGCATGGGCGGTGGAATGCCGGGCATGGGCGGTGGAATGCCGGGCATGGGCGGTGGAATGCCGGGCATGGGCGGCTTCTAAAACCCGTTCATAGTGTGCAAAACCAAAAACAGTTTTGAATAAACCAGTTAAACAATAAAACAATACAATAAACGAGGAATCATATCATGAAGGAATTGAAGCTTAGGCCTTTGGATGACAGAGTCGTGGTCGAGCCGGTCGATGCCGAACAGATGACTGCCGGCGGTATCGTGCTGCCCGACAGCGCCCAGGAAAAGCCCCAGCGAGGCGTGGTCGTGGCCGTGGGCCCGGGACGTCTGCTCGATAGCGGCGAACGTGGCGAACTTTGCGTCGAACTCGGCGACGAAGTGATCTACGGCAAGTACGCCGGCAGCGATTTTGAAGTTGAAGGTCGCGAGGTCAAGATCCTTCGCGAGAGTGACATTTTGGCAAAAGTAATAAAGTGATCGCTGCTCGTAAGCTGTTCACATAACGAATACACCACCAACAGTGAGGGACTGCCATCGTGGCTAAGCAATTACTGTTCGACGATACCGCCCGGAATAGAATGCTCCGCGGCGTTGAAAAACTAGCAGATACGGTCGCCGTGACCATGGGCCCCACGGGCCGAAACGTAATCATCGACAAGTCGTTTGGAGGTCCCACAGTGACCAAAGACGGCGTCACGGTTTCTAAAGAGATCGAGCTCGAAGATCGTTTCGAAAACATGGGCGCCAAGTTGGTCAACGAGGTTGCGTCGAAGACCTCGGACATTGCCGGCGACGGCACGACAACGGCCACCGTTCTGGCACGCGCCATCTTCCGCGAAGGTTTGCGGAATGTGGCCGCCGGCAGCAATCCCACGGCCATCCGCCGTGGGATCGATCAGGCCGTCGACGCCGCCATCAGCCACCTGGGCTCGATGGCCAAGGCGCTGACTAAAAAAGAAGAAGTGGCCAACGTCGGTGCGATTAGTGCCAACAACGACCACGCCATCGGCGACCTCCTGGCCGAGGCCATGGAGAAAGTCGGACGCGACGGCGTTATCACCGTCGAGGAAGGCAAAACGGCCGAAACCACCTACGACGTAGTCGAGGGTATGCAGTTCGACCGTGGATACCTGTCCCCATACTTCATCAACAATGCGGAAACCATGGACTGCCAGTTGGAAGACGCTCTTATTCTCATCCACGAGAATAAGATCTCCAACCTCCGCGAAATGGTGCCGATTTTGGAGAAGGTCAGCCAGACGGGCAAGCCGCTGTTGATTATCGCCGAGGATCTCGAGGGCGAGGCCCTCACCACCTTGGTCGTCAACAAGCTTCGCGGCGTGTTGAATATCTGTGCCGTCAAGGCCCCCGGCTTCGGCGACCGACGCAAGGCTCTCTTGGGCGACATCGCCACACTGACGGCCGGTACGGTCATCAGCGAAGACTTGGGCTTGAAACTAGAAAGCCTCGAGATTGAACAGCTTGGTTCAGCCAAGCAAATCACGGTCGACAAAGACACCACGACCTTGGTCGAGGGTGCCGGCAAGACGGCCGACATCAAGCGTCGCATCAATCAGCTTCGCGAGCAGATCGAATCGACCGAAAGCGACTACGACCGCGAGAAGTTCCAGGAACGCCTGGCCAAACTCTCCGGCGGCGTGGCCGTTATCTCGGTCGGAGCGGCTACCGAAGCCGAAATGAAGCAGAAGAAGGCCCGCGTCGAAGACGCCTTGCACGCCACCCGCGCGGCAGCCGAAGAAGGCATCCTGCCCGGCGGCGGCGTTGCCCTGTTGCGTTGCACCGAAGCGGTCGAAAAGGCTCGCTCCAGTGCCCGCGGCGACGAGAAGATCGGTGTCGACATCGTGCTGCGAGCACTTTCGGCCCCCATCAAACAGATCGCCGACAATCGTGGCGTAGACGGTTCGGTGGTTGCCGACGAGGTTCTCGGCAAGCCCACCAACACCGGCTACGACGCCAACGTTGGCAAATACACCGACATGTACAAGGCCGGAATCGTCGACCCGCTTAAGGTCGTGCGAATCGGTTTGGAAAATGCCGCCAGTATCGCCGCCTTGATGCTCACCACCGAAACCTTGGTGACCGATCTCGACGCCGACGATAAAAAGCGTCAGCAGGTCGAGGGTAGCGTCCGCTAGCTCCTGATCTGCTGTTTTGTTAGCCGAGCCGCTTGCGGCCGTTTGGAAGCCATGACGAATCTCGCCAGTTTTCCAAATTATTCGCGAGCAAGCTCGGCAGCTAACAAACCTTCCGGGACAAAATGCTTGGAATTACTAACTTACGAAAATCGGGTCACCTTTTAACTGGGTGGCCCGTTTTTTCGTTCCGGCGGCACGTGTTTAATTGGCACTTTTAATTGGCACACTTTTAATTGGCACTGTGATTAATGATTAACTTCGCGTAGGAAACCTCGTCCACAATGGCTGAAAAACGCGACTATTACGAAATTCTCGGCGTCTCTCGCTCTGCCAGCGATAATGATATATCCGACGCTTATCGCGAAATGGCGATGAAGCATCATCCCGACCGCAATCCGGGCGACGACGAGGCCGTGGAAAAATTCAAAGAGGCGGCCGAGGCCTTCGACGTGCTCAGCCACCGCGATAAACGCACGCGCTACGACCGCTACGGTCATGCGGGTGTCGAAGGCGGCGCCGGTGGCGCTGCACATTTCCACGACGTCAACGATATCTTCGGCGCCTTTGGCGACATTTTCGGAGACCTTTTCGGCGGAGGCGGCGGACGGCGTCGCGTTCACAAGGGCTCCGACATCCGCTGCCAGGTCTCCATCACACTGATGGAAGCCGCCCACGGAACCGAGGCGGACCTGACTTTCAAGCGGCACCGCGCCTGTCAAACCTGCGGCGGCAGCGGAGCCAAACCCGGCACAGAACCAGATAAATGTAGATATTGCGGCGGCAGCGGTCAGGTCGTGCAATCGACCGGCATTTTCTCCATGCAAACCACCTGCCCGTCGTGTAAGGGCGCCGGCGTGACCATCAAGGATCCGTGTGCGGACTGCCGCGGCGCTGGATACGTCAAGGAAAAAGTCGAGCGAAAAATCGGCATCCCCGCCGGCGTCGACGACCAAACCCGCCTGCGTCTCTCCGGCGAGGGCGAGCCCAGTCCCGACGGCGGACCCGCGGGCGATTGCTACTGCTTTATCTCGGTGAAAAAGCATCCGCTCTTCGAACGCGACGGCCAGACCTTGATTTGCCAGGTGCCCATCAGCTACTCGCAGGCCGCCCTGGGATCGACGATCGAAGTTCCCACGCTCGACGGACCCGAAGATTTAGCCATCGGCAAGGGGACGCAATCGGGCGAGGTTTTCAGGATGTCGGGCCGCGGCATGCCCAGCCCGCGATACAAAGGCCGGGGCGATCTTTTGGTTCAGGTACACGTCGAAGTGGCCACCAAGTTCAGCCCCGAACACGAAGAAACTCTACGAAAGCTGGCCGAACACGAAAAGGCCCATGTGACTCCGAAAAGGAAAAACTTTTTCGAGAAGATCAAGGAATGTTTCGTTTCGCTCGGTGAAGACGAATAACACGTGAACAGTTGCCGGCGAAAAACGTATCACGCCGGCAAATACTACACAGCGACGGAGGACAAAGGGTGTCGAAAAAAGACTCGAAACATCGCGGCTCTGAAGAAAGCGCCGACTCGGTAGCCGACGATGCTGCCGCCGAAATCGACCGCGCTTTGAACGAGGATGGTGATGATAACGTCGCCGAAGATGTCAAAGTTGCCGACGAACTGCTCTCCATCCGCGACGAGTTGGACGAATCGAAGGACCGCGTACTGCGCCTGGCGGCCGAACTGGAAAACTATCGCAAGCGAGTTGCTCGCCAACGCGATGAAGAACTGCGTTATGCAAACATGCAGCTAATCCGCGACATGCTGCCGGTCTTGGACAACATGCAACGGGCCATCGAAGCCGCCGAAAAAACAGAAGATGGCGGCGGACTTTTGCAAGGCTTCCAAATGGTCGTCCAACAGTTGCAAGGCGTGCTCGAACAACATCATTGCGAGGTCATCGAGGCCCTGCACCAGCCGTTCGACCCGCATTTGCACGAGGCCGTAACGCAACAGGTCTCCGATGAGTACCCAGTCAACACCGTGCTGGTCGTTGTTCAGGTAGGCTATCGGCTCTTCGATCGGGTAGTGCGTCCCAGCCAAGTGATAGTTTCAAAGCCTTCCGAAGAATAACGGCCAGTTTATTAGTAACAGGACAGACAAGACATGCCAACCTACGACTACGTTTGCGACGGCTGTGGCCACTCTTTCGAGTTGTTCCAGTCGATTAAGGCAGATGCCGAAAAAAAGTGCCCCGAGTGCAAAAAAAATAAGCTGCGGCGACTGATTGGCCCCGGCGCGGCGGTGATTTTCAAAGGCTCGGGCTTCTACCAGACCGACTATCGCAGTAAGTCATATCAGAAGGGCGCCGAGGCCGCCAAGAAAGCACGCTCCGAGGCAAGTTCGTCGAGTACGAAAAAAGACAAGGATAAGTCGAAAAAAACATCATCGAGCGATTCGAAAAAATAGCCTGGTCGGGCTCCATATTCCCATGAAAAAAACTCGCTGTCCAACTTGCGATCACTCGTTCGATCCCGAGAAATCGACGAGCATGCCATTCTGTAGCCTGCGTTGCCGCCAAGTTGACCTGGGGCGCTGGCTCGAAGAAACAAATGCAATTCCCAACGATCCCGAAGCCGCAGCCGAGGCAGAGGCCGCGGGACTGGATGATGCTGACCAGCAAGAGCCGTAACTCAGCTCGTCCGTGTGGCACGCCCATCGTGACGCTCTAAACGCGTCGCATTAGCGATTTCCCATCTTGCCAGAACTTCCTATTCGCCTTGCCGTTCCTATTTTCATCGGCCCTCATGCGGCTCTTACCCAGTTCAGCTTGAATAGATACCGTAAGTACGTATAATGCCGTGGTTTGGGGATAATATTCCAGGAGGCTTGCCATGATCGAGAGCAACAACGGTAGGATTACATCGGTGGCGTGGACGGAAATATGCCCGTGGTTGATAATCTTCCGCGCGTTTCGCTTGGCAATTCGTGCCCGTTTTTTGATTATTTCCGCCGTGGCAATTCTGGCTACGACCGTTGGCTGGCACATCATCGGGATGGTCTTTTCCGGCAGCGGAGACGGTGACAGTGTCGCTGTTATTTCCGGAAAGAG
>CAZISU010000356.1:0-6337 GCA_964541935.1 uncultured Planctomycetaceae bacterium
TTATCGGTGTCGGTAATATCTCCGCGGGCGCTGAGAGAAATTGCTTGGGCGGCGGCAGTGCGACCGCGAAAACTGCTCATGCAGATTACCGTTCCGTCAAGCACGACCGGCGAGGGAATGACGTTTTTCGTCTGTCCGCCGCATTGCCAGAGTAGTTTGCCGCTGGTCAGATCATGCCCGCGAACTCGATTAGTGGCATTGACGATCAGTTGTGTAATGCCGGCGTGTTCGACCACCAGCGGTGTTGACCAACTGGTCGGTTCGTCGCGTTCGACGCGCCAAAGAGTTTTCCCATTTTTCGCATCCAATACGGTCAGGAACGACTGGTCCTCCTGGTCCCAGTTGATCGCAAGCCGGCCGTTGTGCAGAGCCGGCGACGCGCCTGCGCCCCAACCCATACGTGTGCGTAGCTGGCCAAGATCGCGTTTCCATTGCAGATTCCCCTCGAAATCATAGCAGCAGATGCCGTTCGAACCGAACGAAGCATATACATATTTCCCGTCGGTCGTCGGCGATCCTGACGCATAGCCATGGTCGCGATGGTGTCCCTCGGCGGGAACCTGCTCGGCGGCCGTGCGCTGCCACAGCGTGCGGCCGCTTTTTCGGTCCAACGCCATAACCACGAACTTGTAATAGTTGGCCGGCGGCCCCTTGCGTACTGCCCGCAACCTGGCGGAATCTTGTTGGGGCGGCCGATCGATCTTTTTCTCGGTTTCTATTGCCGTCAAGATGAAAATATGATCCTTCCACACGATGGGCGTGGCGCTGCCTTGGCCCGGAATGCGAACCTTCCATTTGATATTATGATCTTCACTCCAGCTAAGCGGAGGATTGCCGTGGAGTGCCACGCCGGTAGCCGCCGGCCCGCGCCATTGGTGCCACTGCCGATCACACTCTGTGGCTAACTGATCTGTGGCTAACGTGGATGACGCGGAAAATATAAGCATCAATATAATTAACGTATTTTTCATGATTTTCCTTCATTGCACATCTTGGCGCAAAATACAATTGTCGCCGCGTCTAGCTATGCGCGAAATTGCACATAGTCACTCGTGATCTTACTACGCACGCTGTGACACTTCAAGTTCCAGCCTAAAATGAAGCGGCAGGGTAATATAGGGAGTATAGCTAGCCCCGAATCGTCCGCATCTTCATAGTCGTATTGACCTAAAGCATCGATTGGTAATATCTTATGGCGTGATTATCGAGCCGAATGGAATCGTGGGGTATAATGCCCCCTCACACGTCGTGGGCGGCTCTAAGGAAGGAACCTTTGTTGCGGCCGGGTCATGTTGGTCCATCTTATCATTCTTAACTACAATGGGCGTCGTCTGTTGCCCGAATGTCTGCCGTCGATTCTGCAGGCGGCCGATGCTTCGCGCCATCGCTGCGATGTTGTGATAATCGATAATCAGTCGAGCGACGATTCCTTGACTTGGTTGTCGGAAAATTATCCCCAGGTTCGCGTCATTCGTTGTGCTAACCGCGGGTTGTGCAGCTTCAACGATGTGGTGCCGGAGTTGGGCGGTGACGTTGCCGTTTTACTCAACAACGACATCAAGCTCCACGCCCACGCTGTCGATCCGTTGATTGATCCATTTTTGCAAAGCACGGGTGACGCTTCAAATTGTTTCATGACCGCGCCCCGTTGCCGGCGTTTCGACGACGCTACCTATGAAGGTTTTCGCACGGCTGTGTGTTGGCGTTGGGGGTTGGTGCAGGCCACGGCTTTGTATCCGGGCCACGAGGCCACCGTGGGCATTCCCGGCCAAACGGCCTCGGCTGGCGCGGTAATGGCCGTCGATAGTCGTAAGTTCATCGAACTCGGCGGCTTCGATCCGCTTTATCTGCCCGGCCGCTTGGAAGATCTCGATTTTGCTTTTCGGGCTTACCGGGCCGGATACCACGCCTGTTACGTGCCGCACTCGTTGAGTTGGCACAAGGGCATGGCTACCTTCGAGGAAGCTTTTGGCGAGAGCGGCTGCGACGAATTGGCATTGCGTAACACGTTGCTGTTCCAGTGGAAGAACCTTCGTCACCCCTCGCACATTGCACGCCAGATTTTCGGCGCGGCTTTACGTTCGGCTGTCGATTTGATCCGAGCCCCCTGGACACCGTGGCCGCGGCGCTTGGGGTTTATTCGCGCTCTGGTGTCTGCCTGGAAGCGAAAAAATGCAGTCGCCCACGATCGGCATACCTGGCGCTGTGCCGAGCCGCACTTTATCGCGATTCGGCGCGAACGCGACTATTTCCGCCGCTTCCATCCCAATGCCGACGCGTCCAGTAGCCAGCAGCCGGAATTACATGAAACAGCGAAGGTTACACCATGGTCGTAGTTGAACGAACGCGTAGAAATAGACAAAGGTTATCGCAGTCTGCCCCTCCGCAAGAGTCGCCCGCATCGACCTCGGTTTCGGCTAGAATCTCAGTTGGTATTCGCCATCCGATCTCACGTTGGTATCTGATCCCCTTGGCACGGGTTGTTGTCGCCGGACTGGCTCTTTCGCCGTTGACGCGTTCGAGAATTCGCCCATCGCACGTGACGCTTGCCGGTTTTGGTTTTGCAGCCACGGCCGCTGGCGTATTATTTTGGCGACCCGACGCCGCAGCAATTGCCGCGGTTTTCGTCCTCGCGGCCTGGTTTTGCGACCGTATCGACGGGATGCTGGCGCGTTTGCAGGCGGCCGGTTCGGCCTGGGGCGGCTGGCTCGATGCAAATGTCGACGAGCTTGTCGACGTCGCCATGCAAACGGCCGTTGCCGCGGCCGCCGCCCGACTTAGCGGCTCGCAGTGGCCCTGGCTGTTACTGGTAGCCTTTCTGGCGGGAAAATACCTTTTCATGTTCGGGCTTTCCAGCGAGGAGAAAAACGGCCCGTCGCAAACGCCCGACGCGTCGCCATCGGTCGTTGCCAATCGCGACGGTTGGCTGCGTCGTCTCTACCACCTTCCGGCCGATGCCGACGTCCGCGTCCATTTCCTGGTCGTGGCGTTGTTTTTCGGCTGGTTCACCGCCGAATTGGCCGTGGTAGCCGTTTACTACAATCTGCGTTGGATGGTTCGCTACCCACTGGTGGCCAGGCGGCTGGGAGGTTGGCGATGAACGCTTCCGGCGCACGGCCCTCGATCACGGCCGCGGTAATCACGCTCAACGAAGAGCGAAACCTAAGGGCCTTGCTGCCGCGACTGGCGTGGGTCTATGAAGTTCTTGTGCTTGACGGCGGTTCCAGCGATGCGACGGTCGCAATCGCCCGACGCCACGGTTGCCGAGTCGTCGAGCGGCGTTTCGACAGTTTCGCCCGCCAGAGAAACCATGCGATTAGCCTGGCCTCATGCGATTGGATTCTCTCGCTCGATGCCGACGAGACGCCTTCGCCGCGGTTGGCCGCCGAGATTATCGAACGTGTTTGTTCGCCCCGTCATGCGGCTTTTCGGCTACCGATACGCAGCACGATCATGGGCAGCCCCTTGCGTCGCTCAGGTACCCAGGACGACCGGCCGGTTCGGCTCTTTCGTGCCGGCGCGGCCCGTTGGGTCGGCGACGTACACGAGCGTCTCGCGGTCGACGGACGTGTGGGAACTTTGCACCACTGGCTTTCGCACGGCACCCAGGCCACGCTCGATGTTTTCCTGAGAAAGATGCACCACTATACGACGCTCGAAGCCCGCTCGCGCGTCGAGGCCGGCCTGGCTCCGGAGCGTTTTGATAAATGGTTGGCTCCGCCACGCGAGATATTTCGCCGCCTGATCTATAAACACGGCATTCTAGACGGCCCGGCCGGCTGGAAATTTTGCCTGCTCAGCGGATTATACGAATGGGTGCTGGCCGACCGGCACCGCCGTTTTTGGCACGAAGCAAAAACAGTTAGCTCAAATTGCCTGTAAGTGAACCATGGATTTATGCAACGGCCGCAAGCGGCTCGGCTAACAATAAAATATTTTTTACACACAAAACCGAATGCCCACAAACCAACTTCCGCTATTGCCTTTAATTTTGGACGACGTCCCACCGGGACTGCGGCTGGCGCTTGCGCAAGAGGGCGTTCCTTTTCGGCTTGCCGTGGGAGGTTCCGCACAGGGGTCCGCACAGGGGCCCGCCCAGGGACGGTTTCTGTTGTTCGATTCATGCCGTGGGCCGTGTCCGCCGCTTGCCGCCGGCCAGAAACCGATCGACGTGAACGAACTGCGACAACCGCATGCAGAGGTCGACCTTTTCGAAGCTCTGAGCGACCAGACGGCGGCCCAGCTACAATGGAAAATTGCGGGGATTACGCTTGAAGAAGAGGCGGCCCGATTTGACAAACGTGGTATCCGTCGGGAACTGATGGCCCGACTGCGACGAGTGATCGAAGGCCGCGGCGGGATCTGGCTAAGAATCTCTGCCTTTCCGTTCCCGTATCGAAGTGCCTTCAACTTCCGCATAGATTACGATGAGTTCGACCGCGAAGATTTTAACGCCACGCTCGATGCGATCGAGGGTCACGAAGAGGCTAGCAGCCATTTCATCAACGCCGCAACTCACGCCCACGCCGGTCAGGCCTGGCAGCGGTTTCGCGGCCTCGACGTCGGATCGCACGGATATTGGCACCATACCTATCGCACCGAGCAGGAAAATCTTCACAACATTCGACGCGGCATCGAGGCTATCGAGTCGCACGGCATCGCTACGTCGGGATTCACCGCCCCCGCAGGCCGCTTCAATCCCGGACTTCAGGCTGCCATGGCGAAGTTGAAAATCTCGCACAGTTCCGAGTTCGCGCTGGCCTACGACGAATTGCCCTTCAGTGTCTCATCAACAGATCCCGTACAGTCGCCTGAAAATGCCCCCCTGCAAATCCCGGTCCATCCAGTATGTCTGGGGTTGTTTCTAGAAGCCGCGAAAACTGCCGGCCGCTCTCAAGCCGCGTCCAACAGTGCCTCGTCCAGCAGTGTCACGTCCAGCAGTGTCACGAGCATGTCGTCCTCGTCCGAGAAAGCACGCCAGCGCGCGGCGGTTCGGGCTGCCATCGAACACTTCACCGCCACGGCCCGCCAGCGATATCGGGCTGGCGAGCCGGTTTTCCTCTACGGCCATCCGACCGGCCGCTTGGGTCGCTACCCGCAAGTATTGCACGAGCTTTTCGCGACAGTTGACGATTTCGCGGCCATTTGGCCGGTGACTATGACTCAGTTCGCCGATTGGTGGCGTGCAAGACTCGCCGCTCGCCTGAGTGTTACGCGACGTGGCGAACAGTTCGTGGTTGCGGCCAAGGATATCTCGCCCCGCTATCGCTTCGGAATCGAATACTTCCGCGACCGCCACGTGGCCCTGATGCCCATGGGCGGGCCCACGCTGAGCTTTTCGCCGGGTGCCTTAGCCTACGAGAACCGCGACGCCAAGACGAGTTTCCGCCCGGTGCGAGTGGATCGTCCGCACGGCTTGAAAAACCACATACGTCGCTTTATCGATTGGGAACTCGTCACGCCGGTCGATGAGATCGCCACCCCGACCTGGCGCCACCACGCCAAACGTGCCTTGCGACGATGGTGGAGGCCGTAAATGAAACTGCAAACCGTCAATCCCCGCTCTCAATCGCCTTGCAAGCAGGCCCCGCGAGTTTTCCTTGCCGGCGGGTTGAATGCCATGTCGGCGCCCGGTGGGGGCGAAGTGCAAATGGCGGCCACGGCCCAAGCCCTCTCGCAAATCGGACTGCCTGCCGGGCTCTGGCGCCCCTGGGAAGACCGGCTTGCGGATGCCGATTGCTTGCACCTTTTCGGCAGCCTGCCCGAGCATATTCCCACGCTCGACGCGGCTCGCCAACAGGGGCTGCGCGTGGTTCTTTCCACAATCACATGGTTCGATCTGGCCAGTTACTGGCGCCAGCCGGGACCGATGACGAAGCGGATCGCCGCCGCCGGACGTTACGTGTTGCGGGCGGCCTGTCCGAGTCTGCCTTCGTGGCGTCGGCGTCTGTATCATGCGGTCGACATGCTGCTGCCGAATTCCAACGCCGAAGCCGAACAACTGATGCGTCTTTTTCAAGTTCCAGCCCGGCGGATTCACGTCGTGCCCAATGCGGCCGACCCGCGTTTCGCGCGAGCTGACGGTGGGCCATTTGTCGAAAAACATGGACTGCGAGACTTTGTGCTATCGGTCGGGCGTATCGAGCCCCGCAAGAACCAACTCGGTCTGCTACGTGCGTTAAAGGGGATGGATATGCCGGTCGTGGTTGTGGGCGCGCCCGTGCCGGGGCACGAAGCCTATTATGAGACTTGCCTGCGCGAGGCCGCCTCTAACGTCCGCTTCATCGGCCACATCGACCACGACGACTCACTGCTGGCATCCGCATATGGGGCCTGC
>CAZISU010000357.1:0-6327 GCA_964541935.1 uncultured Planctomycetaceae bacterium
GCACCGGGCCAAAGGCCGAGTTCTCGTGCGAGCCGCCCATGGCGAACTCGTCCATGTTGGTCTTGCCGATCAGCACGGCGTCGGCTGCCTTGAGCTTGGCCACGCTGGTGGCGTCGTACGGCGGGCGGAAGTTTTCCAGCATCTTCGAAGCGCACGTGGTCGCCTCGCCCTTGGAGGCCAAAAGGCCCTTGATGGCCACCGGCAGCCCGGCCAAGCGGCCCAGCGTCTGGCCGGCTTTGCGACGTTGATCAACGTCTTCGGCCCGGGCCAGGGCCGCTTCGGCGTCGACGTGCAGAAAGGCGTTCACCTTGGAGTCGTGCCGCTCGATCTGATCCAGGCAGTTGCGGGTGAGTTCGAGCGAGGTGGTCTGGCCGCTTGCGAGGCGTGCGAGCAGGTCGGTTGCTTCGATGAAAGACATGACAAATCCATCTTTTTGAGTTACACTGACCAACGTCAAACAGAGAAGAGACCCCCCATGGTCCCGGGGGTCGATATCACTGATATCTGCCCGCTGACACCAGCCCTCTGATTCTATTGATCGCTAAGCACTGCGGGAACCAGATAGCACTCGCCGTCGGCTCGAGGGGCATTCGCCAGGGCGTCGGCCCGTTCGATGCTCGGGCGAACCATATCATCGCGGAAAACGTCGCTGACGTCCAAGGCGTGCGCCATGGGTTCGACGGCGTCGGTGTCGACTTCGCCCAATAGATTCATGTAGTCGAGGATGTCGCCCATCTGGGTGGTCATAGTGTCGATCTCGGCCTCGGACAATTCGAGCCGGGCCAGCACGGCAACCTTCTGGACGTCTTCGCGTGAGATGGACATTATAGCGCAGCGTATAAGTGTAGCGGGCGTCAACTTTCGATGACGCCACGGGCGAATAAGCGATTTGGGCAACGGGCCAGTTGGAATACGGGCCAGTTGGGCGATGACAGCCGAGCTGCTACTTGGCTTCGGCTACGGGCAGCTTGAAGGGAGCCCGGCGGACAATCTTGGTGACCGCTCCGCTACGGATGCACTGGGTGCAAACTCGCGCGGTTTTGTGGGTGCCGTTTCCCGTTGTGACCTTAACCCGCTGTAGATTGGGGCGGAACTTACGTCGGGTGATACCGGTGATCTTGGTACCAACTCCGCCGAGATGCTTGGCCTTACCGCGGTGGGTCACACTGTTGCCCATCGACGGACTCTTACCACATACTTCACAAACTTGAGCCATTGAACCTCTCCAGGAACGCACTGAGCCTATTTATTTGAATGCTGGCCTATCTTTGCCGAGCCTATATATTTCCCGCTGGGAAGGGCAAAACCACCAATATACTCTCTTGGTCGGTTGATGCAAGCCCGGACGATAGTCGGATGGCAAAGAAAATCCGCGCAAGTAGTATATGTGGGTGGATTACATGCGTCGGTTATCAGCAGACATGATATGAAAGCGAAATTTTTTCATTTCCCGCGAAACCTCACGCGATTTCGACGGTTAAATCTGGTTGGGTCTTGATGAAAGTGTCCCTCTTATGGGGTTATCTTAAATGACGAAGAAAACCGGCTTTACACTAGTCGAACTTTTGGTTGTGATTGCCGTGATTGGCATGCTCATCGGCATGCTGCTCCCGGCCGTGCAGGCTGCCCGTGGGACGGCGCGTCGCATGCAATGCAAGTCGAATCTGCATCAGTTGGGTGTCGCTATGGAGCAATACATGCTCTGGCAAGGCAACAATGCGAAGTTTCCCGACGTTGTCAAAATGCCCAGTGTCGACCCGCTGCGTCCCTCGATTTTGGATGTCCTGGGGCCCTACGCCGAGGGTAACGAGGCCGCGTTCCAGTGCCCAGACGATACGAAATACGCCCCGGTACAAAAACTCAGCTACGAGTACTCGACGCGTCTGGCTAGAAAAACGCGCCGCGAGGCGCTGCTCGGACGTCACGGCGAAGATCTCAAGAGCAGCGATGTAATGGTGCTCTTCGACTTTGAATCATGGCACTCTAACGATTACAACGCACTCTACATGGACGGGCATGTGACGTCGTTCTAACGCGTTGTGGGTTAGGAAGGATCAAGCAATGAGAAGTAAACGTTTTGTCGTTATCAGCTTGGCTTTGTTGCTGTTTGTGGGTGGTGGCCTGTGGTGGGCATTTGCCGATGCTGGGCCCGACCCGGAAGTGAAAAAGCTCAAAGAGACCATGAAAACCGCCTTCGATGCCCGCGATTCGATGACCCCGGCCCAGCGCGAGCAAATCCATCAGCAGATTGATACCCTCACCGAAGAGCAACGCCACGAGGTGTTCTCCGGAATGCGCGAGCGTTTCGAAGAGCACATGGAGCAGCGCTACAACGAGTATTTCGACGCACCTCCTCAGCAACGAACTATTGTCATGGATAAACACATCAGGGAGATGGAGCAACGTCGCCGCGAAAGAGAGCAACAACGGCTCGCGCGGGGGAAAAATGGTGCTCGAGACGGTCGCGGCGGGCCGGGAGGTGGCCCCAGAGGCGCTCGCGGTCCACGCGGCAGCAGAACTCCCGAGCAGCGTATGGAACGCAAAAAGAGCCGCCTGGACCATTCCGACCCCACCAAACGCGCCAAAGGGGCCGAGTATCGTAGTGCCATGAATAAGCGTCGTGAAGAGCTGGGCTTGCCCCCGACGCGCGGCCGTGGCCGTGGCCGTCACTAAACCTTGCTATTCTCAGCAAAACGGGGTTTTTGGCAGAAAAAACTGCTTGCAGTTCTCCTGGGGTCGCTAAGCCGTGATTGTACACGTCTCCACGCAACGGGTACAATGGTATCCCAGCATGGAAACATGGGCAGTATTTGTTCGCTGTGCATTTTTTCGCTGTGCCCGTTATACGCCATAAGTTGTTCTGCTTACCACACTCAAGCCCCCCCAGGACGATTATGTCATTCCCCAAAAATCATTCTCGCCAAACTTCCACCCGTCGTAGTTTCCTGAAAAACTCCTCTGCCACGGCCGCCGCTTGTCTGGCCTTGCCGTATTTCGTTCCGGCCGACGCGTTGGGCTCGGCCGCAAAGCCGGGTGCCAACGAGCGCATCAACATCGGCTTCATCGGAGCCGGCGGGCGAGCCAACCAACTCATGGACCAAGTCCCCGCCCCCGGGCGGATTGTGGCGGTTGCCGATTGCTTTTTGACCAGGGCGGCTGAATCAGCCAAACGACGGAAAGCTGATTGGCAGATCTACCAGGACTATCGCCGCATTCTCGACGACAAGACCATCGATGCCGTGTTCGTGCCCACGACCGATCACGCCCGCGTGTTGCTGTGCATTCATGCCTGTCAGGCCGGCAAGGACGTTTACGCCGAAAAGCCGCTCACGCTCACCATCGGCGAAGGCCGCGTGCTGGTCAACGCCGCGCGGAAGTATCAACGGGTGTTCCAGGTCGGCTCGCAGCAACGCACCATGGAGATGAACTGTTTTGCCTGCGAACTGGTCCGCAACGGTAGCATCGGCCGGGTCAAGGCCGTGTTGGCCATGAACTACCCGGGCCCCGGCGACTACAAAGGCCTGCCCGAGCAGCCGATCCCCGCGGGCTTGGATTGGGACGCCTGGCAATCGCAGGCCCCCGCGCGGCCCTATAACAAAAGCCTGCAATTCGGTTGGATGGGATTCCGCAGCTACTCCGGCGGCGAAATGACCAACTGGGGCGCGCACGGCCTGGACCAGGTGCAATGGGCCCTGGGCAAAAGCCAAACCGGCCCGCTGGAAATCTGGCCCACCAGCCCCGGACTCAACGGCAAGGTCCGCATGCGCTACGCCGACGGCGTCGAAGTCCGCCTCGAACTTGACAAGGGCCCCATGGGCGGCGCGATTTTCGTCGGTAGCGACGCCAAGATCGAGATCAACCGCAACAAGTTCTCCACCAACCCCAAAGACCTCGTCAAAAACCCACCCCAGCCGGCAACCGCCCAACTCTGGGAAGGCCCCGGCTGGACGGCCAAGCCGCACATCCAAAACTGGCTAGACTGCATAAAATCCCGCCAAAACCCCAACGCCGACGTAGAAATCGGCCACCGCTCAATCAGCGTCTCCCACTTGGCCAACATAGCCCGCCAGGTTGGCCGCAAACTAAAATGGGATCCAGCCCAAGAAATCTTCCCCGCCGACGCGGAAGCCAACGCCTACCTGACCCGCCCGCGACGCAAAGGGTATGAGCTTCCAAAGGAAGTTTGAAAGGTTTGTACGAAAGTTGCGTACTTTGCCACTGGATTGTCTTACTGGATCACCTTCTCAGAAGCGCCACTCGCCCCAGAAGTATGGCAGGTGCTTGTCTAGGCTGTGGCTTGGATTCTCGGCCAAATGCCTCTTCAAGATGGCAACTTAACTCCCGGGCTTGCCAGGAATGTTGGCCGATGAAATACGAGTGACGTTGCCAGCACTCATGCCTGAACAGGTGTCACCCGTCTATCTAGCGGGGGGGCGGGGCCTCAATTCATTAGTGGTCCCTATCAGAAGCTGACGTTTTTTACTAAAATTTTAGCTGAGAACGCGAGGCATCAGGACATTTTTTTACAAGAACTATACGCATGAAACATATTCGGAACTTTTGCATTATCGCCCATATTGACCATGGTAAGTCGACTCTGGCCGACCGACTGATCCAGGCCTGTGATGGCGTGACGCAACGTGAGTTCCGCGACCAGTTGCTCGACAAGATGGATATCGAGCGTGAACGGGGCATTACGATTAAGAGCAATACGATTACGCTCACCTACCGAGCCCCAGACGGTGAAGACTATCTGCTGAACCTCATCGACACGCCGGGCCACGTTGATTTTTCGCACGAAGTTCGGCGTTCGCTGATGGCTTGTGAAGGGGCGTTGATTGTTATCGATGCTTCTCAGGGAGTCGAGGCCCAAACGGTTGCCAATCTCTATCTGGCCATGGATAGTAATCTGGAACTCCTGCCGGTGATCAATAAGATCGATCTCCCGGCCGCGGACGTAGATCGTGTGCGCGAGGAGATTGATGCGGATTTGGGGCTGGATCCGTTCGAGGCGATCGCGGTTTCCGCCAAGACAGGCGTGGGCATTGAAGACGTGCTGGAGGGCATCGTCAAGAAGCTGCCCAGTCCCCAGGGCGATCCCGACGCGCCGCTGAAAGCCTTGGTCTTCGACGCCCATTTCGATCGCTATCGAGGTGTGATTATGCAGTGCCGCGTTATGGAAGGCACGCTGAAAACTCGCGATACGATCCACTTCATGCACATGGGTTGCGATTATACGGTGGAGGAGTTGGGCTACAATCAGTTGAAGCTGAATCCCAAAAAACAGCTCAGCGCCGGCGAGGTCGGTTATATTGTGGCCGGGATTAAGAGCGTCCGGGAGATCGAGATCGGCGATACGATCACGCTTCTCGACCGCCCGGCGGCCGAGCCGGTGCCCGGCTATCAGGAAGCCAAACAGGTCGTCTTTTCCTCCATCTACCCGATGAACTCGAACGACTACAAGGATCTCACAAAGGCCCTGGACAAACTGGCAATCAACGACGCGGCCCTGACCTACGAAAAAGATAGTTCGGCGGCGCTGGGATTCGGGTTTCGCTGCGGGTTCCTCGGTCTTCTTCATTTAGACGTGATTCAGGAACGCTTGCAGCGGGAATTTGACATCGGTCTGGTAATCTCGGCCCCGTCGGTGAAGTACAGGGTGGTCTTGAAAGATGGCAAGACCATCGATGTAGACAACCCCAGCTACTGGCCCAGTCCGATGAAGATCGATTCGGTCACCGAGCCTTATATTACCGCAACTATTCTTACGCCCGAAGAGTACGTCGGTCCCGTCATGGAGCTATGCAGGGAACACCGCTCGGATAGCCAGACGATGAATTATCTCTCCGTGGGACGGGTTGAAGTGGTTAGCGAGATGCCGCTGGGCGAAGTGCTCTTCGATTTCTACGGCAAGCTCAAGACGATCACGCGCGGATACGGATCGTTTGACTATGAGCCGACCGAATATCGAGATACCGACGTTGTGAAGGTCGATATCCTGGTCAACAAGGAGCCGGTCGACACGCTTTCCTATCTGGTCCATCGAGACAAGGCGAGAAAACGGGCCCTGCACTACTGCGAACAACTTGCCGAAGCGATCCCCCGCCACCAGTTCAAGATCCCCATCCAGGGCGTCATCGGCGGCACAATCATCGCGCGATCGACGATCCAGCCTTTCCGCAAGGACGTGACCGCGAAGCTTTATGGCGGCGACGTTACGCGTAAGAACAAGCTGCACGATAAACAAAAGAAGGGCAAGGCGAAAATGAAGCTGATCGGGCAGGTTAACATACCCCAAAAAGGCTTCGTCTCGGTGCTTTGTGCCGA